>CAVBMN010000004.1:54329-55684 GCA_963596515.1 bacterium | reverse complement strand
AGGGAATAATACCTCTCCTGAGCCTTGGACTTGTCGATGCGCACCGTATATACAATCTCGGACACACCGGGAGTGAAACCTTGCTCCGAGGAAGAGGTCACTGAATATGATCCCTCCGGAAGAAGTGAATATTCAGCCTTTTCCGACGGGGCGTTGAAGGTGAACTTCACACCGTTGTCCCAATTGTTCTCGATGCTTGTGCGGACCTTATATTCAACAGTGACGAATCCGTCGTTGTCCTCAAGGTTGTCAAGATCCGTCTCGGACACGCCGGATTTGTCCAGGCTGAACGCCATCATACTCATATCCGGAACGATGACGGTGCTGCCAAGTTCATCGGTCTGAGCGTCGTTCACACCATCGGTAAGGCTTTTCAGCCTCAACGCCACAGCGTAGTTACCCAGATCGGAATAGTCTGCTTCCGTGGAGAGTCTTTTCAAGGCCTCGATGTTGAAATCCACCTTGAACGTGGCTTTTTTGTCCTTCATCTGAAGGTCAGACGATTCCAAAGACCAGCAGTCCGAAGGCAGAGCCTGAAGCGACGTGGAGTTCTCCTCATTGTACTTTTCCAGCACGGCGGCATCCTCGGACAGCCTCACCTGAGGGTTCTTGTCATAATAGCTGCCGCAGTAGGTGTTCACCTCGGCCGTGAACGAAGACTGCACATCATAGAATGTCTCCGTCTTCTGGTACCCGTTGTTCAGAATGTACACCGAAGGATCGTAAAGATTGTCCTCCAAATGGCTCGGCTCGCAGGCCGCGGCGGACAAAAGCGCGGCGAAGCCTATAAGAATATATTTTCGTTTCATAATCATTCTTTTTAGAAGTCTGTTCTACCATCCGTAGTTCTGGGTCAGATCCGGAACCCTGTCAAGCTCGGACTGGTTCATCGGAAGGACATAGTATTTCTTGGTGAACACCCTCTCGGACTTGGTGCCGGCCTCTCCGAAAGTGTCGAAGATGGAGGTTCGTTTCCAATACGCGCTGGAGATCTTATGGTCGGAAGCCCCGATGTTGCACCCGACGACCTTGCCGTTGTCCTCCTTCTCGGCGATCATCCAGCGGCGGGTGTCGAAGTAACGTTTCCCCTCGAAGCACAGCTCGACCATACGCTCCCTGCGGATGTACTTTCTCTGGAGATCCTTGTCACCGATGATCTCAGAATAGACCTCATCCTCGCCGGTACCGATCGCAGGAACTCCGGCCCTGTGGCGGATCATATTCCAGTAAGTAAGGATGTCAGGATTCGCAGGATCATATTCATTCAGAGCCTCGATGTACATCAGCAGCACATCGGCGTACCTGATGATCGGCCACGAAAGGTTACCCCAGCGGCTTGACTTCGTGTCCAGATC
>CAVBMN010000004.1:51482-53830 GCA_963596515.1 bacterium | reverse complement strand
GCGTTATGAATATTCTCAAGCGGTGTGGCGTTCTCGTCTTCCACAAGATTGTATATATTCATATCTATGACGGCCTTGGCTGCCTCGGCGGCCTGCCTCCAGCGGTTTTCGTCATATTCAGTGTTGAAAAGCTTCTCACCGTCCTTGTTCACGATGTTGTCATAAATGCCGGTGCCGTTCTGTCCGTTGAAAAGAGGGCTGGCGTTGAACATAAGTAGTCTGGCCTTCATCGCGAGGGACGAGCCTTTGGTGGCGCGCCCGATCTCGTAGGAGCTCCTTGTGTCAGGGAGTTCGGTGGCCGCTTGGTCATATTCATCGCAAAGCCAATCGACTATCGTGCTCCAAGGGGTTCTGTCCACCTTCGACACATTCGGATCGGAATAATCCACCTGATTGTCCCCCATCCAGATGACCGGGCCGTTCCATTTGAGCAGTTCCGTGTAGTAGAACGCCCTGAGGAAACGGGCCTCGCCCCTCCACATCACCTTCTCATCATCGGTGAGCTGAGGACAGTCCTGAACTTTGGACATAAAATATGTCGCCTCGCTTATTCCCTGATACAAAAGTCTGTAAACCGCGTGACGGTATCCGCCGTGGGTTGACAGAGGGGAAAGCTGGTTATGATTCAGCAAGGCGAAGAAACGGGAGCCCGTGTAGGCGCAGGAGGCCTCGTCGCTGGCCGTGATCGCGATTCCGGACGTGGATCCGTAACCCTCCGGAGACCACTCGCTCGGGATGTAGGTATAGACATTGACAAGATACTGCAACGTGGTCGTCTTCTTGTCGAATATGTTCTTGGATGTCAGCTGGTCGTCAGGCTGCCTGTCGAGAAAACTGTCACAGCCGCAGACGGCCAGAGCCATCATCAGGATTATAGCTGATATATTCTTCTTCATAGTACTTCTCAATTATTAGAAACCGATGTTCAGGCCGATGTTGGCCACTCTGGTGTTAGGGTAGTTCGACGCACCTGTCTGAAGGTCCGGATCCCAAAGCTTGAACGGAGCGATGGTGAACAGATTCGTTCCGGACACAAAGACACGCAGCTGGCTCAGGCGCATCTTCTGGATCAATCTCTTAGGGAAAGTGTAGCCGAACTCGGCGTTCTTGAGCCTGATGTAGCGGCCGTTGACAAGCCAGAAGTCCGAGGTCTGGTTGTTGTTCGTCGCCTCGGTCGTGGTCAGACGCGGGTATTTCGCGTCGGTGTTGCTTTCTGTCCAGTAGTTTCCGTAGATGTCGGAGAACACGTTGTTCGCAGCCATCTTAGGTTCGGTGAATCCACGTACCATCGATGAGTTTATCGAGAAGTTGACGTGGGCGTTGCCCTGGAAGAAAACGGACACGTCGAATCCCTTCCACTGGGCCGACACACCGAAACCGTAAACGATTTCCGGCACGTCGGTGTACCCGATGGCCTTGACGTCCTTGCTGTCAATCACGCCGTCGTTGTTGAGGTCCTTGTACTTGATGTCGCCAGGGCGGACCTCGCCGAGAGCGCTCTGGTCAGGAGACGTGGCGATGTCGGCCTCGTCCTTGAACAGTCCGTCGGACACATAGCCGAATGTCTGCCATCTGGCCTGGCCGGTACGGTTCATGTACTTCTCGATGTAGTCCGGCTGGTCCTGATCCTCGATGACGTTACGGGCGAAAGTGAAGTTGCCCATCGCCGAGAAATTCACCTGACCGATCTTCTGGTCGTACTGCAAGGAGCTGTCCCATCCGGAGTTTCTCATCCGGCCGATGTTGACGTACGGCTTCGTGGTGATTCCGACATAATTAGGAATCGAAGACCTTTGGAGGAATATTCCCGAACGTTTCTCCTTGAACCAGTCCACCTGCAGCTTCAGCTTCTCGAAGAATGTCATCTCGACTCCGACATCCAGCTTGCGGGATTTCTCCCAGCCGACATTGTCGTTGGCCCATTCGCCTCGCCTGTAGGACGGGTAGGAGTTAACTGTCTCGCCGAAACTCCAGCTCGATCCGGAGTCGATTGTCTCCAGATAGATGAAACGACGGTTACCGCCGATCTGGTCGTTGCCGACGATTCCGTAGGATCCTTTGATCTTCAACAGGCTGATGGTTTCAGCCAGCCGTCCCGTCCAGAATTTCTCGTTGGAGACCAGCCAACCTCCGGCCACTGACGGGAAGAATCCGAAACGGTGTCCCGGGGAGAAGTTCTCGGAGCCGTTGTAACCGGCGTTGAACTCGGCGAAATACCGGGAATCGTAGTTGTAGGTCGCCCTGAAGGCCACTCCCTGATGCCTGTACGGCAGGGCCGCGTTGCTGGAGGTGGCGCTGGAGCCGATGTAGTTCTTCTGGGACTGCTGGTAGAGAAGGAGACCGGTGAC
>CAVBMN010000004.1:0-51082 GCA_963596515.1 bacterium | reverse complement strand
GACGGGGTCTTCAACGCGGCGGACCAGATCGAGCTGCTGCTTGTGCCGCTCTCGTTCTTCTGCTCGAAAGTCGTGGCGAGGTTGACGTTCATGGAAGTGTGGCGGGTGATCTTCACATCCACATTCGTCCTGAAATTGAAGCGGCGGTAATATATTCCCGTGTTGTAATCAGCCGTAGGGTCGGTCTTGAAGAGTCCGTTCTCATTGTAGAAGCCTCCGGAGATGTAATATTTAACCGAGCTGGTTCCTCCTGAGACGTTGACGTTCGCCCTTGTGTTGTTGCTGAGGTTCTTGAATATGCTGTTGACCCAATCGACGTTAGGGTAAAGGTCCGGATCCTCGCCGCTCAAGGTCTTGCGGACTCTCTCCGCGTCGAAATATTCAGTCCCCGAAGCCACATTGTACATTTCCATATACTGGGTCGCGCTTGCCATCTCCGGCACTTTGACAGGGCTGGTCACGCCGTTCTCGAACTTGATGCTGACCTTCGGCTTGCCCTCGTCTCCGCTGCGTGTCGTGATGAGCACCACGCCGTTGGCTCCGCGCACACCATAGACAGCCGTTGCCGCGGCGTCCTTGAGGACGGAGAATTCCTTGATGTCCTCGACATCCACGAGGTCAAGCTCACGCTCGACTCCGTCGATCAGGACAAGAGGGTTGGCGTTTGCTCCGAAAGTGCTGATGCCTCGGATCCAGAACGTCGATCCCGCGCCAGGCTCTCCGCTTCTCTGCACGGACACGACTCCTGAGAGCCTTCCGGCGAGAGCGTTGCTGATCTTGGAAACCGGAATCTTCACAGCGTCAGGAGCGATGGTCGAGATCGCGCCCACGATGCTGGCCTTCTTCTGGTGTCCGTAGCCGACAGCCACAGCCTCCTCCAGGGTATTGCTGTCCTGTTCAAGGGCGATGTTGATGGTCTGCGGTCCTTTCTTCACCGGTACGTCCTGCGCGACATAACCTATCGTTGACACACAGATGTAGCCGTAGTTGCCTTTGAACGAAAGGCTGTAACGGCCATCCAGGTCGGTGGAGACTCCTATCGGGGTGTCCTTGACCCACACGGCCACGCCGACAAGCGGCTCTCCGGTCTTTGCGTCCTTGACGGTCCCGCTGACCTCTGTCGATCTGTCGTCAGCAGCGGTTGTCTTGGATGCTGATTTTGACTCTGTTTTAGTGATTGTGATGATCTTCCCTTTCAACTCATACTTGAAAGGAGGTTTGACTATCTGCCGCAAGACAGTCTGCACGGAAGCCGAATTGAAATCGGCCGTGACAGCCGGAGCATCCCGCAGAATACCTGTCTCGTAGATGAAAGAATAGCCGGTCTGGCGCTCAAGTTCCTTGATGACACCAGTCAGAGGCTCGTTCTTGAACCGCTTGGTGAACGACTGGGCGGAGATGAACTGCCCGGTCATGACCAACAGCAAGACAAGAAGCGCGCTCTTGAAAACAAGTTGTCTCTTCATTTTTGTTAAACGGTGGGTTTAGTTAACGTTATTAGTTTTGATTGTATGCATTATTTTTCCGTGATCGCGATGCTGTTGTCATCCTGCCATGACCACGAGATCGGGACGATGACAGCCAGAGCCCCGAGCACATCATCGATGGACTCCCGAGTGTCGAGTATGACACGGAAAGTCTTGTTCCTGTACTTCACCGGATTATAGTGGACCGGTGTTCCGTACAGCGATGTCAGCCTGGAGAAGAGCCAGTCAAGCGTGACGGACTCGCAGTCCAGCTTGCCGTCGAGCCAGGAGCGGTACTGACTCACATCCCGCCGGGACTTGCTCATGGAGTGGTCGATGCGGTTGTAGGAGATGACCTCGCCGGGACTCAGGTAAATGTAGTCCTTGCCAGTCTGGAACTGGATCTGTCCCGTGAGGAGAGCCGCCTGAATTCCGTTCTCGCCGTTGTAGGCGGAGACGTTGAACGAAGTGCCCTTGACCGTGATGCTGGCATCGTCCATCTTGACAATAAACGGCTTGGACGGATTCTTGGAGACATCGAAGAACGCCTCTCCGGACAGCGTCACTTCCCTGCTCTTCTTGTTGAAGTCCGAATCGTAGGTCAGGGTCGTCGCCGAGTTCAGCCAGACTTTGGACGAGTCCGGGAGCACTATCATCTTCGTTTCCAGATAGGCTGTCGAGAACGTGGAGACCGGGTTCTCTTTGTCATTGAACAGATTGAGGAGCAACACTCCTATCAGGATCACCGCCGCGGCCGCCGGGACGGAAATCCTCAGAAGCAAGCGTTTCCACCTGCGAGCCTTGATCCTGCCTGTAAGCCTGGCGAATGCCATCCTTTGCCCCGCCGTCGGTCTTTCGCTGTCACACCAATCCTTCTCCATATTCCTGAAATCATCCATAGACAGCCGACCGTCCGAAAGGCACCTGCGGATGGTCACCTCATCCTCGTAAGTGGATTCGCCACGGAAATATCTGAAGCATTTCTCTTTGATCTCTGCGTCCGAAATCCTTCTGTCGCCTTTACTCATAATGACTTTAATTATTTCATATAAATATTTAACGTTTAACTGAACTTTTACCCTACCTTTGTTTTCAAATGAAAACTTACGAATATAATTTCAAAGGACCTTTCCCCCCCCTTGCTTTGCACCACGAACGCTTTTCCTTTATGTATAGTGACTATCGGATGCCTTCTTAATATGCGGCATACATATTCCGGAATCAATCAAGGTAGGGTAAATCAGAGTTTCCACGTTTTATAGTATGTTTGGAATATTCAATACTAATAACACAAAAATAAGATTATGAGAAAAATTCCCTTTCTGCTGACAGGCACGCTGGCCATCTTGGCAAGCGTCACGGCATCAGCCCAATCAGAGCCATCGGACAAGGTCGAGGTTCCTGACTATTCCGCTTACATTCTCACACCGGAGGCGCCTCACACTCCCCGGATCAACGGAGCCAAGGTCTATGGAGCGCGCCCGGGCTCGGATTTCCTTTACAAAGTGGCGGCGACCGGCGACAGACCGATGAAATTCTCGGCCGAGAACCTTCCTAAAGGACTGAAAATCAATCCCGAGACAGGAGTGATCACCGGAAAGGTCAAGAAAGCCGGAACCTACAATGTAACGTTGACGGCTTCCAACCACATCGGCGAGGCGACCAGAGAGTTCAGGATAGTCATCGGCGACAAGATCGCGCTGACTCCTCCAATGGGTTGGAACAGCTGGAACTGCTGGGGCAACACGGTCAGCCACGAGAAAGTGATGGCCTCGGCGAAGGCGATTCTGGAAAGCGGACTCGCAGACTATGGCTGGTCGTACATCAACATCGACGACGGCTGGCAGGGTCTCCGAGGCGGAAAGGAGAACGCCATACAGCCTAACCAAAAGTTCCCTGATATGAAAGGCCTTGTGGATTCCCTGCACACTATGGGATTCAAGGTCGGCATCTATTCCGGTCCGTGGGTGGCGACCTACGCGGCGCACATCGGAACCCAATGCGACAACGCCGACGGCACCTACGACTGGGTCAAGAAAGGTTTGGTCAACGAGAACTACAGGATGGTCGATCCGTCCGGGGAACTGACCAGAGAGAAGCTTTGGTACAGCGGGAAATATTCATTCGCCGCCCAGGATGCTCGCCAATGGGCGGAATGGGGCTTCGACTATCTCAAGTACGACTGGAACCCGCACGACTGGTACAGTATGAAAGAGATGCACGATGAACTGCAAAAATGCGGCAGGGACATCGTTTACAGCCTTTCAAACTCCGCCCTCCTTCCAATGGCCGGTGAATATGTCAAATACGCCAACTGCTGGAGAACGACCGGGGATATTCGTGACAACTGGAAGAGCATCTCCGGCATCGGTTTCGGCAGGAACAGCAGCTGGGCTCCATATTCAGGTCCGGGACATTGGCCTGACGGAGATATGCTGGTCATCGGAAACGTCGGTTGGGGCAGGAAGTACCACTACACCAACCTCACGCCCGATGAGCAATATACCCACGTAACCCTCTGGGCAATGCAAGCGTCCCCGCTCCTGATCGGCTGCGATATGGCGGTCGCCGACAAGTTCACCAAGAGCCTTCTGTGCAACAGCGAGGTGATCGAGATCAATCAGGATCCGCTCGGTTACGCCGCCACCAAGATCTACGGCAACAATTCCTACGCGACCTATTTCAAGCCTCTTGAGGACGGCTCCTTGGCAATCGCGATGTTCAATCTCAGCGAGACCACCCAGACAATCGGATTCAAGCCGAGAGCCATCGGCGTGATCGGAAACAAAATCATCGTCCGTGATGTCTGGAGGCAGAAAGATGTCGCAGAGATGACCAACGACAAGGACCGTTTTGACACGGAAGTGCCGCCTCACGGAGTGGTTCTCGTGCGGGTGTTCCCAGGCTTCACCAAGGAAAGGCCGGTAGGCAGCAGGAGGTAAAGGCAGAAAATCGTCATCATCACCGTGCGTGAAAAGTGGTTTTTCACGCACGGTGATATTCATTTTTGATTAAAGCCATATAAAACACACTTTAATCATTGCAGCCCTTTTGGTGGCTTACGCATTAATATTCAGAACATCGCGATAGAGATCGTTGACCAGTCCGGAAATGATGTTATAGCCCATCGTCCGCGCCAAAGTGCTCTCGTTCATATAGCAACGCTTGTTGACCTCGACCATCAACGATTTGTAGTCAATCGGTGCCTTCGGGGTTATCGAGTTTGAATACGGGTTGTTCAGCCCCACCCGGAAGCCGGCACTATCGAACAGGCGCACCACTCTGTCAATCAGCTCCTTTTCCGGTTTGCTGGCATCCTCATTATAGCCGATGCAGATGTCAATGTCAGCGAGATCCGACGGGAACGAGTGGCAGTCAACGATGAGTGAATCCGGAATCAGTTCCGAGGAGAGACGCGAGATGAATCCGTGATATTCATTCATCAGGTTTTCGCGCCCGGAAATCACGCGGCTGCATTCCCCGAACCTCTCGTAGAGAATGCCTTGCCCGGCGGCGTTCAAAGGGTCGTCAAGGAGCCTTTCCACATCCACGCAGAAACGTGATATTCCAAATACAACAGGCACGACCTTGTCTGCCAGATCCGCCTCGGGCCGGAACAACGAATCCGTGTACCAGTCGGTCCAGCGTCGCACCTCCTTCGCTATGGCCGACGGATCTGTCCAGCCGCTTCCCAAAGGCAGCCGATCCGAACTGTGCGGAATATTCAGGATGATTTTCTTAAACCTTTGCATATAAATAGTTTGTCTGGGTAATAGGTATTCTCTTTTTATTGTCCGACCGCACGGCAGCCAACGCCATAAATCGGATTACATCCTTAATACGCACCTGGCGCGAAAGACGCAACCATTTTTTTAAGATTTTGGTTGCGGATTTTCATTTACTGCCGTATCCTATATGAGCCGACCAAAGCTACAACAGCGATAAATCCAAAACAATGAATATATATGAGCACAACAAGCGACAAAACGGAAGTCCTTCACCCGGAAGGAAAGATCCTGCTGATGAACGGGAATATTCTTGAGTGCTATCCTAAGGCGGAGGCATCTGATGACATCAAGCAGGACGGCATTGAACTTGACACGACAGGTGAATATCTTCGGATCAGGAATATACCCGTGAAAACTCCCACAAAGACCGGTGAGGAGCCTTGGATGAGGTTATTCTACAAGAATGCCTTCTTCCTCTACGACCATCGCGACCGTATCCTCTCCGACAGCCGTATGTTCCTCACCCCGCTCCCGTTCCAGAACAACCTTGCCTATTCCGGCACGTCCGGCCTCAGTGATGCCATGCTCGGCATCTATCTTGAGTGGTGGGAGACCTGCGAGAGATCCGTGATCAAGAAAGACGGAGAGATCCACGCCCTCACCTACTATCTGGCCGGAAGTCCCCTCACCGGCATCAACCGATGCTCCGCCGTCACCCGTGACGGAAATCCCGAAAAAGTCAGCTTTTCCGGCTCCTTCGCCGACCTCTGGCGCCCCTTTATAGCAATCAACAAGCGCTACACCGAAGCCAAAAGAATATATCAGGCTTACTCTCTTGAAGAGACCCTCGCAATACTCCGGCAGCCTGATCTCCACAGCCATTCTTGAGGTCAGCCTCCGGAGCTTTTGACAATTCCTTCATTCGCGCACCATTCGTCACGCCCAAGTCGCACTCCCAAACAACGTTTTCGCCCATTTTTGTCGCCGAAGACCTCCATTCCTCCCTCATCAGCGACATTTTCGTCCATTATTGCCGCCGACACTCTCCAACCGGCTCGTCACGGATGCGTTTTTCCGCAATATCGAAACCGTCAGCAATCACACTGCCCTCAACGGCAGCGTTTTCGACAATTATCGCTTCCGTCAGCCTCCGTCTAGTACTCCAATGATAACCGATTGACCTTTCGGAGGGCAAAATTTTGCAACCTATTGATAATCAAATGGTGAATCCCCACTCTTTCAGTTTCAACAAATTAGTGAAAACCGGCAGTCAAATTCAGAGGGCGGCATTTACGAATATATTCATTTACAACTCATTAGAAACCACGCAATGATCCACCTAACGGGAATCAGGTCAAAGTTCATCCAACCTTATCTCCTTGCGCCAGATTAATGAGATCTCGCAGAAAGGCATTACATCGGATTTTGCGCATAATAGATAGCCAAGGCACCGTTACGCAAAACTGGTCAATACATCAATTCACAGGCTTGATGCCACGATAGGCAAGCCCACGATAACACCAAGCATTTTCACCGACACCATATAGCGCGATATTCATCGCCCCGGCTCGGCTATGTTCATCAAGCGTCGAGATATTCCTAAGTATTGAATCTGAGATTGCAGGGAAAAGACTGAATGGAACCGCATACTCGAAACACTCCCCCATTACAGTTTGATCCTCAGATCCAACAGAGGTAATAATCACATCGCCCCATTCCTTTTTCTGATATGGATTAATCTTGGTTCTCAATGGTTTAGTGGCATCCACCTTTTCCCAATATTCACTGTGAATATTCCCATCACAAAGTTCACCATAGATGAAGGCCGACAACCTGAATTTACTACGATAATATGCGATGGCTTGAATCGGGATATTGAATACAAACATTAAATATGCCGTTTTACCACCGATGCGCGCCCTCTGGCCAGCCCAGACATAATGGCCTGATTCAAGGCTTCTTGCCAAAGGTGATTGACACATATCGCCGAAATCAAATGATGCGGAGACTGCCTCCGGACAATCCGCCGCGATCACCCCAAAGCGTGTTATACATCCACCTCCCGGATTGATATTCTCTGCCAAGGAATTCATATTCGTAACATTTCTCCATAGAATTTTTCTGAGGACGTTTATCCCCCTTAACCCATGCGATTTTATCGCCCTAAATATTTCTTTCGCATTTTTTCCATAAATTCTTCTGCCAATGCACATCCTCTTGCCAATTCTTCTTCTAATGTATAGTCAACAACTATAGCACGGACAGGTTCTTTCGTTCCAGTAACCGGCAGCTTTGAAAGATATTCTTTGTATTGCTCGTCTGTTAATCCGCCGATAACCTCCATATATTCTTCTATAGGCAGATTGTTTATCCGCTCAACATCCAATTCACCGTTTTCTTTTAAAGGTACCATAATCAATTACATTTTACCAAATTTAATATCTGAACAGGCCAAAACCGCCGTTCCCCAAACCATTGCCCTACAAGCGCATACACAAGAAAGTCTCAGTCATAGACAATGTTAGGCTCCATTGTCCTCAGCAATCTAAACTCAGCCATATTCCTTAAAATGCTTGAAGCGATTTCCATCAGCGATTCCGGGATTTTTCCACAGATTCAACAAAGGCTATCTGGCTGATCAGATCGGAAGGCAATTTAACGAGAATCTCAAGATTATGTTGGATAAAACCCTGAATCGCCGCAACATCATCGTCTGAAATCTTACAATCAATCCCAGAGTTGAGAATCACCGATTTATCCGAAACGAGAAAAGGGATGAACTCGGACACTTCGCGTCCATAGCCGTTTCTCGCCCAAAGAAGAAGCGGATGCCCATACCTTTCATAAGACCCGCAATCATCCACGAATATATCCACCTTCAGCCCCGTTCTTTCAGGCTTCAGCCACATATATTCCATAAGCTCATCAAGTGATGTCAGTTCGATTTTTTCTTCTTTCATAATATTGCTATTTATCTTCAAATCAATATCTTATTTCTTATCAGCCACACGTTGTTTTTCTCTCTTACTAAACGCATCAATAATCGAATGAGCAAACTCCTTCGCCTCTGATATCGGCATACATCCAGTCCGTTTAGTTTCCTCATTCAGAATCATTTTCACTTCGCCATCTTCTACAATGGCATAATTCTTACCACAACTTGTCTTTTCACTGATAATCATCTTCTCCTTAAATTACCGTAAATCGTTTTTCACTGACTCTCAACAACTTGTCAGACATTGGCGGGCAAATCAGGAGGGCAGAATCCACTAATATATTCAATAACAAACCGTTGCACTCAACGTACGCTCCAGCATAAACCGCCATTCATACCCGGAAGCCGCACCGCAACACTGGTAATACATCTCTTAACAATAATCCGCAACCAAAATAAATAATAACGGGATTGGGATTATGCTCTTTAGGCTTACGCCTAATCCAATCGGCAGCACTTTCGGCCTCTTTTGATCCTCAAGAGTGTATCATACTCATCTGGGAAACGTTTTTCTGCGCTTTTCGCCTCCCGACGGTGCAGCCGAGCACTTACAAGTGACATAGAACCATCGAATATGATATTTGTTATTGACCGCAAACCTAAAGTACATAAGTCCGAAAAATAATTGTATCTTTGCAACAATATCTTAGACATTAATCATATTATTATCAACACTATGGATCGGGTATTATACTATGCAACAAAAGCGGAATTCTTTGATGACGTGATCTATAACAGGTTTACTGATAAGATGAATAAAGCGGCTGAACTCTATAGAATAGGACATGGATTGCCGGAGCAGATGTCATGGGGGAATAATGCGCCTAAAATTAAAAATCTGTTAGAAATCAGTAACGTTCCAGATGACACAATTGTATCTTTCGAATATAGAATTCCACATGGGTCGCAAAGGATAGATTGTATGCTGTATGGGCAAGATGCGTATGGGAAAATGAATGTCATACATATTGAGCTTAAACAGTGGAGTAATAATACTGTTAATGAAATATATTCCACTGGTGTATTTAAGGTAGAAGCATTAACAGGTGGCGCCTTTCGGCCTGTCGCTCATCCCTGTCAACAAGTTTCAAATTATCAACAACATCTTCAAAATTACCTTAAAGTATTCCAAAATGGGGAATGTAATTTAAGTGGAATGGCCTACTGCTATAACTACAACTCCAAACAACAGCCAAATTCTCTATACGCAGAACATTATAATGCAATACTGCATGAGCAAAAGCTTTTTTCCGGAAATGAAGTCGAAGAACTTGCGAGTCAATTAAATATATTGCTCAACGGGGGAAAAGGTCTTGATGTATTCCGTAAAGTACAAAACAGTCTTATTATCCCGTCAAAGAACTTGATGAATGCTGCCGCAAACATATTCCGTGGAGTTACAGAGTTTACTTTATTAGATGACCAAGCAGTATCTGCAAACATCATTTTCTCAGAAGTCCGCACCACATGCAAAACAAAAGAGAAAACTGTCATTATCGTTAAAGGTGGCCCAGGCACGGGAAAGACTGTAATCGCCCTTAATGTGCTTGCTCAGTTGGCCCGTGAAGGAAAATACCGAAATATCTTCTTTACAACAAGAGCAAAAGCGCTACGAAACAATCTAAAGATAAAGTTAACAAATGTTAAAGTGGCTAATAATGAAATTGCAAATGCTGGAGAACTTGTCAGAAATATATATGAATTCAAGCCATACTACTATAAAGAGAGCGAAATAGACGTTCTTCTCGTGGATGAGGCCCATCGCATCTGCAACTCTTCTAATCACTTTACGGATAAGAAAAGAGCAACTACACACCTATCTCAAATAATGTCATTAATATATTGCTCAAAGGTTTGTGTGTTTTTCATTGATGAACATCAAGCAATTAAGAATGAAGAAATTGGTACTGTTGATAAAATTACAGATGCCGCAATTCACTACTCCGAACGTCTGACGCAGGAAAAAGACGCGTTCTTAATTAAGATAAAAAAGGAAGGAAAATCATTAGAGAGAGCGATTAAGAAAAGAGACTCTTTAATTGGTTTATATAAGCAATCTTATGCTGATTCGTATAGATTAGAGATTGACAAAATCGATAAGAAAATTAAAAATTTGGAAGAAAATATAGCAAAAAAGAATAACATTGACGATGTAAAAAGCACGCTGAAGACACCGATCAATATTGTCGAGCCCATTGAACTGAAATCACAATTTAGATGCAATGGGTCTGATAATTACCTAGATTGGCTTGATGAGTCTATATTTAAAGATGAGAACAGTATTAGGACATATTTTGATACGAAGGAGTATGACTTTAGAATTTTTGAATCACCTCAAGCATTATACGATTCCACAATTGCCAAAAACACTCAAGGTATGACATCACGTGTTGCTGCAGGATATTGTTGGCGATGGTCAACAAAACTTCAACCTAATGGAGATCTTATGAAAGATGTCATAATTGGTGATTTTGCGATGCCATGGGAAACAAATAATTTACAAGCCAAAGGGGAATTTCGATCTAAGTATGCGTCCTCAGCAGACACTTGGGCTATTGAGCCAGAAGGAATTAATCAGATAGGGTGCGTTTTCTCTGTGCAAGGTCTAGAAATAGACTATATCGGCGTTATTATTGGACCTGATTTAGATTACGATCCCCAAATGGGGAAGCTTGTTGCTGTTCCTGGAAAGAATATTGATGTTAAAGCAGAAAATAATGAAGACTACGATACACATATAAAAAATTGTTATAGGGTGTTGATGTCACGCGGAAAGAAAGGATGCTATGTGTATAGTTGTAATAAAGGCGTATCCGAATATTTGCGCAAATGTTTAGTAGTTCAATAGTTGACACTGATGCAAATTTTTATGTAAAAAAGTGTGTTCGATCTATCGCCTTACACTGCTTTTAGTTCAAACGCCTCGGAAAATGGAATCCTGCCGCGGGTTTCGTGGCAGTCGAGCCAGGCTTTTTCCTTGTGGCTGACAGTGGAGATCTCACGGGAGGACATTGAGCCGAATCGGGAACATACGGTATCAAGAATGGCAAGTTCATCGGGGATAAAGAGGGTCTCGTCCGGTTTCTCGGAGGAGGTCAGGACGTTGCCTTCAAAATCACCAATGAGACGCGGCTCCTGATGGATTTCATCGAATTGGCTATAGACTCTGTCCCAGTTTTCGGGAACGGGACCATAGCTGATGGCGCGATATGAAAGACCACTCATCGCAATGCCCCGTTCCCGATAGGAAAGAAAGTCAATGTAGAAGAGAAGTTTGTTCATCTTGGTACAGAAGGTGTCTCCGCAACGCTGAAGAATATATAACATAATATTCTTCAAGCGTTTTAATGAAAGAGGCGCGAAACCATTATCTTCAGAACGCACACAATTATAGACACGCTGAATCTCGTAGCGCTCTATGGAGGAATTATCGTCTGCGGAAATCACATCATTGACCTTTGATGTGATTTTCACATATTCTTTATCCGAAAGAATTTCTTTCGAGCTTTCCACCAAATCCAGAAACACTTTCGGATTCATTATGGAGCGGATCATCTTTCCGTTCGACAGACTCGGAATCTCCTCTTGTTCATATTTGCGCCATTGGTTCTCACCGAAGCCAAGAATCAAAGACATCTTCAATGCGGAAATACCATAGCGGGCACGCAGGGCGATGATTTCGTCCGTGTACGGTATTCCATACTTATGACAATACTGATTTCGCATTTGAGCCAGCCATATTCCGTCGGATTCGGTTGTCGTGAATTGTTCCTTCGTGTCCTCACAAACATAATATGGAGCCAACACCCGAAACGTTTCTTTCCGGAAATCAATGTCACGCCACTCCCAATGCAAAGTGACTTTACCACCCGTCAACGGGCTTTTCATATTCTTTGGATGACGTGTCGCCATAAAAACACCTTTCTACAAATGTCGTATAAAATACTCAAAAGCAGTCAATTTGGCAAATAAATTCAACGTTAAAGTCGAATATTTAATACCAAGCCTATCCTAAAACCGATTATCATCAAGTTTATCCTAAATCGTCAAGCGAATCATCTCTGTGCCGATACTTTTCATCAATCCGATCGGCCTCTTTGTTGAAGTCCGACAACACGGCGGCTTCGAATTCTCCGGGAGCGTAATAATCATCTTCCTCCTCAGTGATAACTGGAAGGTTATTCATATCATCATCTGTAAGCACCATATCACTAATAATCTAAATCACAACATCAACTAGAACCGTCTGATTTCCGTGCCAGCGCCTGAATCCGTTTTGGTTTGCATGACGATTCTTTGAGCGTCTTGGCAAACCAAAACAGGCCCAGGCCCTACTGTCCGAACACTTTCTGGAACGCGCGGAGATTGACATTGTGGGAATTGTGGTCTTCAATTATCGCGAAGGTCACTAGGCGAAACCTGTCGCGGAACTCATCCTCGTTCAGGACGGACTTGAATATCGATGCCATCTCCTCCGGCGGATTCCTGAACGCTCCGCAGCCGAAAGCGCCAAGGACAAGAGCGTCGTGATGATGACGAAGGGCGAGACGGAATATTGTCCGGATTTTGTTCGCCGTGATGGACCGGGCCTGAGGCGGCATATTCCCGTCACGCGTCAGTTTCAGATCATAGCGTCCGTTGAGGTTCAAGGCCGCGCAGGTGATGACCGCGCACTGGAACGGTTCCTCCATAAAGGAACAATCCAACCCTTCGCGGAAGAATGTCACATCCGGGGAATATATGGCGCTGAAATTCAGATTGTCAAGAGGATAGTTGTTGCCCTTCCTGTGCGTGTAATGATATCTCTGCGAATATCTCCAGTCAAAGGTGTAGATTGACCTGGCAAGCGTGCTCCTGCGGCAGAGGGTCTCTTCCTGGGCCCGGGCACCGTTTTCAACACCACCACCCGGATGGCCGCCGCTCGCGAAGTTCAGCATCGCCGGCCTATAGCCTTCCGTGACAAGGCGCTTGGCAGCCTCGATGCAATCATTGTTCTCCACAATGATCTTAGTTCCACCGGCGACCACCGGAGCGTCAACCACAGGCTGCTCCCGATGCCAGCATTCAGCCCCTTCCAGCATAGGCCGCAACGGAGGAAGATTCACCAACTTCCCAGAAGGTGCGGTGTAATAACCATCATTGATAGCAGCGATTGTCTCACTGAATATCTTAGCGTTTTTCTCCTTGCGCTCTGTTACCGCAGGGTCATAAGGTCCTTTTCTCATAATGTTACTGTTTTAAAATTAATATATTCAATCACAAGCCGTTGCGCCCAACTGACAATCTGACAGTCACTGTTCTTGCTATCCGGAAGCCTTGCAACGACAAAAGCGGTACTTCGCACAAAACAAATCCGCAACCAAATTCGTGAATATTTTCGTTTTTCCCAAGTTGTCCAGATAGGCTGGACAAGTCCGGATTAATGGCATAGTTTTTATTAACTTTTCCCTCCGCACGGCAACAATGGCCTTGTATGTAAAATAAACTTAATAACTAACTTTATGAGAAAACTATTCTCCTTTCAACCTGTCACCATCTCCGACTCGACAATCTTCGCCGCCCAAAACGGTGACATCAATGCACAGGAAAGCGTGATCAGAGACAGCATCAGACTGACAACCGGCCTGATCAAACGTTTCGGCCAATCCCTGAACACATATTCAGTCGATGAACTGACACATATCGGTATGCTGGTCACACTTGATTGCCTGAAGGGATTCAACCTTAATAATGGTACTCCGTTCACGGCATACGTATTCTCAGCCATCAGCAAGAAGTTCATCACGATGGCCAACCGGCAAAAACGCTACGTCTCCATTGATGAAGGCTGGGACAGCGAGGATCACGATGAAGCAAGATATGACTTCATTGAACACGACTCTGAATATTCTTCCTCCAGAATGGAAGACCGCGAGAGCGCCGCAGCCCGGTTGAAGCATCTTTTGAAATATACGCGAGACATAACGCCGTGCGAGCGATACGTGCTGGATAAAATGATCCGGCTGATGAAGGACGGCGTCGCACCTACCGATGAGATGGTGGCTCAGCGACTCGGAATAAGCCATCAGGCTGTCTCCAAAAGCCGCAACAAGCTCTTCGGCAAACTCCGGAAGACTGACAGGATCCTCAACCGGGTTTGGGGAATCGCCGGATAAAATTGCCCTCATTGACGAAATAATGGTTGAGTAACAAAGAATAAGATAGTATTAACCGAAAAAGAAAAAACTATGAGAAGAAGAAACAATGACTTTTTCAACTTTGAAGACATAGAACATAAATTGTTGGCTCCGAAACCTAATGAACTTGAAAACCTTACCCTGCTTAAGGCCGTGGACGGCATTGTCTCCAGATCAAGCGACTCAGGCCTGACGGATGAGTTTATGAATATGGTCGAGCCGTTCTCCGCCTACCTTGCCGAGAGGCTGAAAATCACGAAGACACAGGCAGTGCTGTTCTCGCTGTTCATAGAGCTGTCCGGCTGGTCCTCAACCACTATTGAGAATCTGAGTTCCTATCTTCAATGCCACCGGACATCACTGCTGATGCATCTGGATGAGATTGAAGATCTTGTCTCAAAGAGACTGCTCAGACGGGCCAGCGGAATCGACTCTTCCGGCTATAGTGCACCGATGGGAGTGTTGAAGTGCCTGACCGCCGACAAGCCGTTCATCGCTCCGGAATATTCAAAGATGACAGAAGTGGAATTGTTTGACACCATTATGGACCTCTACGAAAGGAACTCCCGCAATGACCTTGACGATGAGTCACTTTTCCTTGAAGTCGATTCCGCGCTGAAAGTCAATCAGGAGCTTCCGTTTGTCAAGGCGCTTACCGGCTACACGAAAAACTCTGATCTAAAGAAGGTGATTGTCTATCTGTGCGCGCTGTATGTGAGCGAATGCAAGGACAGATTCGACCAGTCGGACATCCGTGACGCCCTTCAGTCTCAAAAAAATTCACGGGCCATACTGAGATCTCTGGAAAGGGGCGAGAACCAGCTGATCACAGACGGACTTCTTGTCTTTGACTCTACGGAATCATTCTTTGACAGGGGGTCCTACAAGTTCACGAAAAAGGGATTGAAGAAATTCCTTCCGGAACACAAGATGAAGAGCAGGACCGGGACTGATAACCTCAACGACAGCCTCGTGTCCCACAAAAAGGTGACGAAGAAAGCACTCTTCTTCAACGCGGACGTGAATGCCCAGGTGGAAAGGCTCGCGGATCTTCTTCAGCCTCAAAACTTCAAGAACGTCACCGCGAATCTTGAGAAACACGGAATGCGTAAAGGATTCGCCTGCCTGTTCTACGGCAGTCCCGGCACAGGCAAGACTGAGACCGTCTATCAGTTGGCGCGCGCCACAGGAAGGGACATATTCCCGGTCAATGTGGATCAAATCAAGAGTATGTGGGTTGGGCAGAGCGAGAAGAACATCAAGGCAGCCTTCGCCATGTACAAGGAGATGTGCTCCAAAAAGAAGGTCCAGCCGATACTGCTTTTCAACGAGGCCGACGCCATTTTCGGAATACGCCGGGAAGGTGCCGAGAGCGCAGTTGACAAGATGGAAAACGCCATCCAGAACATCATCCTTCAGGAGATGGAGTCGATGGAAGGAATTCTCATCGCCACCACCAACCTAACCGACAACATCGACAAGGCGTTCGAGCGAAGATTCCTCTACAAGATCGAGTTCAAGAAACCGGAAATCAGCGTAAGGGCCCGGATCTGGGAATCCCTGATCCCCGGCCTGACCGAAGATGTAGCCTTGAAGCTGGCCTCCGAATTCGACTTCAGCGGTGGTCAGATCGAGAACATCTCCAGAATGAAAGCCGTGGACGCCGTCCTCACCGACAACGAGTCACTGGACTACAGTTCAATGGCTGAATATTGCCGCTCCGAAACCCTCAAACGCACCGGGAACATTAAGAGGATCGGGTTCTGATGCGTTGCCGCATACCGATTCCAACATATTCCTTTGCTCCTACTGACGGCACGAAAATGCAGAATCAGCGCTACAGGGAAATGTCAACGTGGAATTTTATCTATCTTTTCCAAATATGTCACCCGCTCCCTGGCGGCCCTCTTAGGATCGGCGATGCCTATTCTTACCGCCGCCTGACGAGTCTTCCGGTAGAGATACTTGTCCAGACGGCAAGCCTGAGAACGGGTATATACATTATTCTCCGTCTTGACATAGTTGAGAATATGCTTGATAATATGATCCATACCCTCAATCGAGAAAATTAGACAAGGGACGAACTACCGAGAAATTCTCGGCAGTTCAAACTGAGGGGCCAGAAATGTTAGGCACAGAACCTTGTGCTATAATCTGTATGCTATCATATACGTTGGCTATCGTATTAATTCAATTCGCACCATTCAATTCCAGCAATGGGTACAAGAGTCCTGAGGCAGGAGGCGATAAGATTCGGAATGACACCGGAACTATGACTGCAAAGTTCGCAAAAAGTTTTGCTGAATCAGAGTTTAAGCAGTACCGTGTAATTCTAGATCGGATATTCCAGTCTAACTTTGACAAGCTGAGTGATGATATTCTTTTGGATTTTGGCAAAGACGATATCGGCTATCTTCTGTAATATATACCATAGTCTAAAATCACAGTGCGCTACGATTTTATTTGCATTTCCAGCAAATAAGCATTAATATTGTCCAATAATACCAACACACTACGAAAAATGAAGAGGATTGGCATTCAGATAAAAGAACGGCGGAAGGCTCTCGACATAACACAAACGGAGCTCGCGGATCTCGCCGGGATCAGTATAAACACTGTTGTGGCGGTGGAGAGAGGGCAAGGAAACCCTAAAATCTCCACATACCTATCAATCTGCGAGGTGTTGGGACTTGAAATTGCAACGAAACTAAAGGACTGAAATCATCAGACTCTGTTTGAAAAGGACAGGGGGATAGGAGCATAAACCGGCGATATTATAGAATGAAAACGTCGCTCCGGTGTGTTAAACCGCATAGACTCCAACAAGTATCCAATTCGTCAGCGAGACGCAACCGGAATCACTCATTCCGTTCCAGAATCTTTCTGATGCGGGCGAGGAAGTGTTGGCGGTAGGAGTCAGGGGAGACGATGCGGATGTTGTCGGCATACTTTAACAGGGCGGCGTCAAGTTCCCAGTTCGGACGGACGGAGACTTTCATCCTGGCCGGTCCATCCTCAGAGAATCCTTTCAGGATCGTCAAGCTTGGGTGAAATGAATTTGTTGTCAGATAATTGAAGGTCTTCACATCATAGACCAGAAACTCGATGTCCTGAACCGGCTCATTCTCCATAATGGTCACGCCCACCACATCTTTGAAATATTCCTCAAAACTACCATTATAAGGAATATATTCAATGCCATCCACGGCAGAAAATCCCTTTATCCTGTCCAATGCGAAGTTCCTGATGGCCTGCACCTTCACATCGAAGCCGAGCAGGTACCAACGGCAGTTGTATTGCTTCAGATAATACGGATGGAATATTCTATCCTCCTCCTTATCAAAAGCCGGTGAATATCTTATATTCAGCACTTGTCTGCCTTCTATAGCCTTAAAGAGGCCCCAAAAATTGTCCAACCCGACGAGTTCCTCGTTGCTTTCAAATCCCACACAATCCAAACTCCCTGATGTCAAGCCAAACTCTTCAAAGCGCTTGGCAGCATCTTCCAACACATCGAAATGCGGCAGACCTTTGAAACGGCCGAGCATCTTGATCGTGTCACGAATCATCTTGGCCTCATCTATAGACAGAGGCCGATTGTTTATCGAGAAATCAGGGTCAGTATACCGATAATATACACGTCCCCGCTCCCCTCTCTTTCTGGCGATCGCACCGGGATATTCATCCATCAGGTGCTTTATGTCAGCGAAGACCTGGCTTCTGCAGACTTTCGCTTCAGTATCGCCCGAAGTCCGGATCGCATCACTGCATTCACGGATCAAATCCTCAATGTAATACCTATTGTTCCGGTCCCTAAAGCAAGCATCCAGACGATGGTACCTTGCCATGGCATTTTTGTTCAGTGGCATATTCCTATAAATAACTATCAAAAAACTGTTATGAAACCACAGTCACGGTGCTCGTGGCCGTGCGCTCGTTCTGGTTGACCTCTATCCGGACAGGGATCTTCTCCTGAAGCTCCTCAATGTGGCTGATTATGCCGACCTGCCTGCCGGACTTTGTGCGGAGGGTCTTCAACGTGTTCACGGCATTCTGGAGAGGCTCGCCGGAAAGGGTTCCGAAGCCTTCATCAATGAACAAGGTGCCGACTGCCAGTCCGTCACCGATGTCGGACAAGGCCAAAGCCAGGGAAAGGGACACCAGGAAACTCTCTCCGCCGGAAATCGTGCTGGCCGGACGGGAGACATAACCTTGATAGGCATCCTCGACCTCGATGACGAAAGTTCCCGGCACGACTTTCAGGACATACCTGTCTGTCAGGTCGTTCATATAACGGTTCGCCGCCTTCACAAGGCTGCCAAGGACATAACTCTGGGCTATCTTACGGAAATTCCTGCCATTACTGTCGCCGATCAGATCATTCAGACGGGTCCACATCAGGTACTCTTTTCTTAGATTGTCGGCCACCTCCTTCAACTCGCCGACTTTCTCCCGATTCTCTTCATCCTGCCTCAGAGCCTCCGCCAGAAGAGCCCCATCGCTCGTGGCTCTTGACATAGCCTCATCGTTACTCTTGTACAATGTTTCCAGACTTCCCACCGTGTCATCGTCCGCGAGCAATGGCTTATTTAACTGATGCTCAAACTCATTCCTCCGATCTGTCGCCAAAGTGACCTTCGCCGCCGCCAACTCGTCAGCGACCTTCCGATGCCTAAGTTCTATCTCAGAAATCACCGCCACTGAATATTCAGAAAGAGCCTTCAGCGCCGATCTGTCATATTCAGAACGCTCCGACAGGAACGCCTCGACCTTGGATGCCTCGGCCTTGGCGTTTTCCTCGGCCTGCGCAAGCTTGTGCCTTTCCAGAATCAACGCGCTCTTGACAGACTCCGCCTCCCTCGACAATTCCGGAACATTCACTGCCTCGCCCGCCGCCAGTTCTTTCCACAACGGCATCATCTCCTCTATGGCCGCCACCGTTCCATGCACTATGCCAATCCGCGCCCTCAACTCATCTGCTGCCCTACCCAGACTCTCCGCACGATCCACCAACTTCCGATGCGAACGAACCGCCTCGGCAAGGTCATTTATGAATATTCCTGTGTCCTCGCCCCAGTGTTCTTCCCAAGGTGAGCCTACGAGGATGTCTCCGACCGCTTGCCCTGCCGAGGAAACAGCCTTGCTCCTGTCAGAGACGAGTGCCTCAACCCTCTCAATTTCGGATTTCTTGGTCTGGACATCACTTTCCGCCTTGACACGCGCGGCGACAGCCTTATCCACAGCATCTCTGGCGGCAGTACTTGACTTTCTGGCAGCGGCTGCTTCCTTCTCCAAACGGGCACAAACCTTCTCCTTTTCAACAAGTTCCGACATACGCAAGCATATTTCTTGGCTCATCGCCTCAAGCGCCGCCTTGGCACCGTCATCAATGGTCGCCAAACCGCATTTCTCCGCTGCCATCTTCACAGATTCCGTCATCCGGTCCACCTCACGGTCATTCTCGAAGGCGGATTTCCGATTTTGCAACTGATCTGCTTCAGCACCTGTCTCAGCCACGAGACGATCGTAACGATCCTTGTCATTACGGTATATAATCCTGGCCTCCTCGCACGCACACTCAAGAGGAGCGAGACGTTTCCGCAAATCCAAGTCCGTCGGCAGCGCCGACTCGATCTTCCTCATACAGACAGGGCAGATGTCCCCGACCTGAAGGTTGTTACGGATAGCCTTGACGGTATCCTCAACCATCCTGCTTTGCATTTTGTAATTCTCGTCAGCGGACTCCGACTTGATACGTGAAGTCTCAACGACTTTGGCCAGAGAGTCTCGTTCAGCAAGTTTGTCTTCAAGTGCCTTCTCTTTCTCGGCGATGCCCTGCGCTTCTGCCTTGCGCTTGACGATCAACTGATCAAGAAGTGAAAGCCTGTCCTGAGCCAGTTTCACATCCACCGACTTTTCTTTCAAGTCACTTATCTCTTTACGTACAGCAGTGGCGTTCGACTCTGTCAAAGCATCCTCCGCCTTCTTCTGTGATTCCTCAGCAAGCACACGGCCTTTCACTGCTTCAGATTCAAGGGCTCTCGCCTTTTCCAACTCCGGAAGCAGCGTCTCCGTTAAATCCGACCTCAGACGCGAAAGTGTGGCTTCTGATTCCTGAATATACTTCCGTCCACCCTCGATGACGCGGATGTGCCCCACGATGATCTGCTCCTTCTCAAGAACAGGCAGCAAAGGAGCATCCTTTTCCAACTCAGAGTCAACAAGCGCTTTTTCCACGGCCAGCCTCTTCTCCTCATCTTCCAAGAAAGTCAGACCGCCCTTTACCGACCGGTAACTCTCAGACAATCCCGTAAGTCTTGCCCTGGCTTCCACGATGGCAGCTTCTTCCCTCATCTGGTTTTCCAGACTTCCACGAACCGCCTCCGTCGCCCTGAACGAGGCGGCAAGGTTCTCCTCGGCGACATATTCATCAGTCCTTGTCACCGCCTCTTTTTCCGCGACAGACTGGGAATCAGATTCAATCGTTGCCATCAATCTGGCCTCTTGATTCAGCCAATCCATTTTCTTACCACACTCATCTCTCACCGTACGAGCGGATTCCGCCTCTGTCTTCTTAGTTTCTTTCTCCTTGAGTTTCTGTTCTTTCTCTTCCTCGGAAAGAATCTTGACATCACGTATCTTCTCCTCCGCGTCAGCCAAAGCCTTTTCCCGACGCTTGGTAATCTCAAAGACCTTCGCTCCGATCCTCGTGTAGATGTCCGCACCGGTGATCTTCTCCAGAATCTCGGCTTTCTCGTTGTCCTTGCTGTTGAGGAATCTGGTGAACTCTCCCTGGGCCAGCATCGTGGTGCGGCAGAACTGGTTGAAACTCAGACCGACGGCAGTGGCAATCTCCGTGCTGACCTCCTTATCCCCCTCATAAATCGCCCCCGAATCCAAGTTCCTGAGAATCCATTCCTTTGGCCGTATCCTACCGTTTACTTTCCCCCAAGCGCGGGCTATCGACCATTCCGCCTCGTAATCGACTCCATTTGTTCCTTTGAATTCAAGTTTGACATAACCTCTTCCGGCCCCTTGCCTAAGAAGCCTGGCCGGATTGTCAATCTTGACATCATCCCCTTGATCAGCGGAACTGCCTTCCATCTGTGTGTTGGCCATCCTCGGTGTTGTCCCATACAACGCCAGACAGATAGCGTCCAGAATCGTGCTCTTCCCTGCCCCGGTCTTGCCGGTGATGAGGAACACATCGCAGTCAGACAACGGTTCGCTGTCAAAATCAATCACCGCGTCCTCGATGGACGCTATGTTGTGAATGGTAAGTTTTTGTATTTTCATAAGTCAATTATCTATTACGGTCATCCTCAATCTCTTTCTCCGCCTTACAGAACAGATCCGCCAGCTCGTCCGTGAACGTTATCCCCGTGTCCTCGGCGTACAGGCGCGCGACCTCAAGCGGTTCCATCTTTCGGAATTCCGACACAGAAAGTGTTTTCCTATCCGACTTTCCTGTGACGGAGCGACGCGCGTTTATCGTACAGAAAAGTCCGAGACCGCCACTCAGGATATTCCTGGCCTCGACCACCGCGTCCGGCGGAAGGCTGTCCTCAACCTCGACATTCAGCCTGATGTAGGCCGGATTGTCCTTCGGAAAATCTTTCAGCAGTTCCTTCACCTTATCCCACCTACCAAAGCCGGACACAGGAATATTCACCAACGGATGCGGATTGTCCACAACCACCTCCCGCACCTGCGGAATCTCTCCGTGCGCCCCGATCTCCACCACCGAGACACTGTGCGCGTAAGTCTCGTCGAAGCTGACCGGCAAAGGCGTGCCACTATAGCGAGCCCTTCCCCCGGAGCCAACGATGGTCTGCGGCTTATGAATATGCCCGAGCGCGATGTAGTCGTACCCTTCGCCAAACTCTTCCAATCCGACAGAATCGATTCCTCCCACTGACAATTCACGAATATCCTCGTGTCCCGTGAAATTGGATCCGGACACAGTCGTGTGGGCCGAAATGACAACAGGAAGGCTTTCTGCGTTCCTTTCGGCCACCTTGTCCAACAGGCCCTGGCAGAACCCTTCCGGAACACTCCTCTCGTTCACATACGGGATAGCGATGACAAAGCCTTTTCCTGGCACCTCAACGATCAGTTTATCAGGATCATTCTTGTCCACGGAACCGATCATATTCACATTCTGGGTTTCCCAAAGTATTCGTGAGACCTCGTGCTTGGACGCGCTGTCGTGGTTGCCGGCCGTGATGACGATCTCCATCTCCGGACAAGCCGCGTGCATCCTCATCACAGCATCCGTGAACATCTTCTGCACCGCCGCCGACGGCTGCCCCGTGTGATAGACATCCCCGCTGACCACCAACGCATCAGGTTTCTCTGTCCTGACAATCTCCTCGATCTGACTGAGCATTGACCTCTGCTCCACACTTCTGTCGTACCCGTACAGAACGTGTCCCAGATGCCAGTCACTTGTGTGTATTATCTTCATAAGCAAGTCATTGAATATTCGTTAAACCAAACCGAGCCAAACGCTCCACTCAATATACGCCCATTCTCCGGTTTTAGCAACCAAAATTTTCATTTTTTAGCATCATCACCACTCCGTCACTTATTTTTGTCCGGCAAAAGAGGCTTTCGCCGGATAGTTTTTCGTACATTTGCCTTGACTTATCAAACATTGCTGTATGGAATACCTGTCAAAAGAACGCTACGACCAGATTGTCGCTGAGCTTAACCATCTTATTGATGTTGAATATCCACGGATCAAGGATGATCTGTCGGAAGCCCGTGCGCAGGGAGATCTGAGCGAGAACTTTGAGTATCGCTCGGCGAGAAGGGCCCAGGCCAAAGCAATCAGTAGGATCCGCTTCCTGCAGAAGGTCCTGCAATATTCAAGGATCATTGATACTTCAGCTTTGCCTAAAGATCAGATTTCATTGCTCAGCAAGGTGGAGTTCACGAATCTGGCGTCAAATGCCAGGATGACATATACCATAGTGAGTCCGCACGAGATGAACCTTGAGGAAGGGAAGATTTCCTGCAAGTCACCGATCGGCGCGGCCTTGATGGGTAGGAAGGCCGGAGATGTGGTGGACGTTCAAGCCCCGTCGGGGACTTTCAAGATCAGGATTGAGAGTGTTACGGTAGGATAAGGTTAACTCACCTATTTTTTCTGAAGATAATGCTTACGCAGAGGCTCCGGGAACTTCTCGATGGAGTAGCGAAGCATAGTGCGGGGCATAGAGGAAGCATATTCATCAAGGAACAGTTCCAGGCGGTCTTGGTCACGTTTGCCGGCTTCACGGAGCATCCAACCCACCGCTTTGTGCATCAGATCGTGAGGATGGCGCATCAGCTTGACCGCCAGGTTATAGGTATCATCCTGCTCCCCCGCCCTGATCAGTGTCATAGTCGAGACGACAGCTATCCTCTGATCCCAAAGCAAGTCGCTTTCCGCCAATGAATATAATCGCTTCCGTTCAGGAATATTCCTAAGAAGATATTCCCCGACAATCGCCGGAGCCGACAGATCCACAAGATCCCAATTATTGATTCTTGAAGTATGCGAAAGATAAAAATCCAGCACTTTCCTCGGCACGGACTTCCGGCATTGTAACACGAGTATCAGTAACCCGCAAAGCCGTACCTCGTGCCATTGGGATTCAAGTAGTTCCCC
The DNA here is from genome assembly GCA_963596515.1 of bacterium. Classification (GTDB taxonomy): domain Bacteria; phylum Bacteroidota; class Bacteroidia; order Bacteroidales; family UBA932; genus Cryptobacteroides. The sequence goes on along the minus strand of CAVBMN010000004.1, from coordinate 27,062 downwards.
GATCTCCGTCAAGGTTGCGCCCAAATGTTTTCTGGCCACGGCCCGCACATCCGGCACCACTACCCCGAGAAATCGGTCCCCTTCACCATATTCCCCGGAACCACACTTGAAAAATCGCGGCAGCGTCACCCGCTTCTCCTCCGAATGAAGAGCGTCAAGCTCCGCTGCCACCTTGTCAGTAAACGTCTGCATCTTCTTTAATTTTGAAGCAATATAGGCATTTTACTTCAGATTATCCCTCGACACATCGAAGAAAATGTCAAGGCATCATTCCGCATAGGGTTCTTGTTATGAGAAAAAAACGGCCAGGGAGATTCCCTGACCGTTCATATTCATTGAATATTCAAACCTTAGAAGAGGTAGGCTACACCTACATTGAGCTGACCTCTGTGGCGGGTGATGTCGCCGTCACCGGAATAACGGTTGACAAGGCCGTAGTCATAGCCGACATTGAAGCGGACCATATCGAAGAAGTCAATGGCCACGCCACCGCCAAGCATCACATCGAAACGACGGTAATTGTAGTCGTCATCGTAATTGTTGACCTTAGCATCCTTGGAGAAACCGGCCACAGTACCTTTGACCTTTGTGTTGGAAGCCAAGCCATAAGCGAGAGTCGGTCCGGCATAGATTCTTCCGACAATGCCATCAGTTAGATTAAGACCGACATTAAACATAACCGGAATTGAAAGATAGTGTTCTGTCACGTCAACCTTAGTGTCCACCAATCCGAAATAGCTGTCAGCATCACTCTTGGTAAGCAATGAATAATACACTCCCGGAGCCACATTCAGAGCACCTACGAGGTTAATATTGTAGGAACCTCCCACATAAAAACCGCTCAGATTGGTTGAAGTTGTGTTGCTTCCTGACTTAGCCTTGTCAGTAGAGTTGGCGAATCCGACACCGATTGAAGGCTGTGCCATAGCCACTGTTCCGAGAAGCATCATAGATGCCGCAAGGATGGATGAGATTACTTTTTTCATAATCATAATGAATTTAAAAACTGTTCAATTTCATAGAGATCCGGCAAACCATTGAACAGGAATAAAACAATTTCTAAAAGTGTCAATCCTTCCCGCTAAGGTCATATCCGGATTTCCAAACAGAGATAAAGATATCAAAAATTAGTCCATTATACCAAAATACCACACAAATATGCCCTTACGGTTAACATTTTCACCCAAAAGACAACGATGGATATTATTCCGAAAGACAGATTATCGGGGCTGTCAGACAGGCTATCGACCTGCAAAGAAGTCGGCGAAGAACTTGGCGTAGGCGTGCCACGAATTGCGGGAGATGAAGTCGTGAAGCACTTCCGGATTCAGCGAACGGTCGGACCGAAGGATCTCGATCATCTCCGCCTCAGAGCCATAGACCAAACATACATTCTCACGGGCAAGGTCAGCGAAAGCGCCGATGGCAGGACCGACAGGATTGCCCCCCATAGTCAGAGTGTCCATCAGAACTCCTGAACTGGAAACGCTGCCAGGAAGATACGGGAACAAAACGAAACGGCTGGATTTGACAAGATTCGCAAGTTCCTCGAAATCAGCGGATCTATTCTCGAAAACAATCTTGGACCGAAGAGTCTCAGAGCCACCGGTATATGATCCGAGAAACTCTTCGGAATCGCACTCGGCGACAGCCTTTTCGATGTCCGAGGCAAGAGACGCATCATTACAGCTGCCGACAATTCTCACCTTCAGACCGGCGCAACGCACGGCCGGACTGGAGACAAACTCCAGCACGCCCTTGTACGGAAGGATATTCCCCCAGATGAGAATCTCATCCGATCTTGCGGGTCCAAGCGGCGAGTCAACTCCGGAAACAAAATCCGGAGACGGTTCCACGACAGGATGGCAGATGTAGCGGACCTTGTCCGGAGAGCAGCCATATTCAGAAAGCAAGCCGCGCGCGAAAGCGGCGGTCTCCCCCGAATGCGAGATGACAAGGCACGACTGAATGAGCTGTGCCTTCGTCAGCGACCGCGACATCCAGTTCTCCCCCTTGTGCGGGCGAGGGTTATGGAATATGAAGACGATCTCCCTGTGCCGGAGCTTCATTATCAGGAAACTGAGCCGCACCATCAGGTACTGCACAAAGGCCAGCTTGTGGAAAGCGATCGTCTCCACAAAGCTGAGCAGGAATATGTCAGCCTGGAGCGAGTGTTTGAGCAAGGCCCACCCCTGAGTCAGATAAGGCTCATTCGAAGCGTCCAGCACCTCGAAATATTCCGCAAGATTCTCCTTCAACATGACAAAATAGCGGTTCGGGTAGCCGCTCTTGCGGTTGGCCGACGGCGAGACGTAAATCCTGCGTTTCATAATCTACCTCTTCAGCAACTTTTTCAATGAATATGTCAGATCCCCCACCAGAAACTGCCACGCCGGAGTCCCAATGTAGGTCTTGTAGTAATACTTCTCGCTCCTGTACCTGAGCTCCCGGATCCGGACCTTGTCGTAATATTTCCTTGTGGTCGCCCCGTGCTCGTGCACAACGGAAACCCCGGGGTAATAATAGACTCCTTTTCCTATCTTCTTAAGTCTCTCGGACAGAATCATTTCCTCTGAATATAAGAACGTGTTCGGATCCATCTCCCCGCAAGCGAAATAATCCTCGGCCTTGACCATAAAAAACGACCCGGAAATCCTGTAATGAAATCCTTCCTGAGCAGTCTGTGAATATTCCTCCCAGAACGGCCTTCGGGACTTGGACGAGAACAGTCCCCTCCAATAAAGGGCTACGTGTCTGTCCCAGAAACTGACAAACGGTTCCGGACTCTGAAGCCGTCCGTCCAGACCGACAACTTTAGGCCCGAGAGCCCCGGCCTCGTCCAAAGACATCAGTTTGGCCGCCATCCTGTCCACAGTGTCAAGGTCCACCAGCCGTATGTCATTGTTGGCGAACAGCAACACATCCGGAGAGAACTGGTTTCTGGCCACCTCCGCACCCAGATTGTTTCCCCTGGCAAAGCCAAGATTCTCATCTGAAGGCACCACAAACACGTACTGGTCAGCCCCTTTGAACGCTTCCAGCAGACGGTCACGGCTCAATTCCGTGCTCCCGTTGTCCACAATCACCACAGCATAGTCCGACCTGATCTTCGCAAGTTCCGTCCTCACGAACTCGATCGTCTTCTTCTCGCTGTGGTAATTAATTACAACAACCCCTATCATATCTCTGAATGATTATTTCAAAAGAATTCCGGCCACAAACTCACGGAATGTCCAACGTACCTTGCTTGGCCACCGCCTGATCCCTTTCAAATCCGCGACAGACGGTCCCCCGGAATGTTTTATCAACTCAAGATAAGGGACATTCCGGGCGTTTTTCCCTTCTCCCAAAAGAAGTTCCGGACGGAAGCCCATCCTCCAATAGACCGGCATCAGGCTTAGTTGGTCACGGATTGAATATTCCTGATACTCCTTCCACCAGGCATCCGAGATCTTTTTGACCATAGGGTCATTGTGTCTCCTCAGGATCAAATTGTTCTCCATCATTCCGAAATGTCTCGGAAAGCCTTCTCTTAGTAGGTGTCTTCTCTGTCTCAACGCATCTGAAAGCCCGATCCTTACATCACGGTAGCACTTGGAAATCTCCTCGTAAACACAATCCCTCTGCGGATGCGGAACCTGCGCAATCAGACAACCGGAAACGATCCTTTCATTCACAATATTGAAAAACTCCTGCCCGACAATCCTGATGTTGGCGTCGATCCAAACACTGACATCATATTCCTCCAACACCTTATGAGCTTGGAGTTTGACATAACGCGAAAGACGTGTCCTATCACTGTTTGAATATGGTATCTGGCGCACCTGCCAAATTCCATTGCGGTCACCGGCAATGTCATTGGAGAAACAGACATATTCAAAACTCTCATCCACAACCCGAGGTTGCGGAAGGGTATCGTAGTTGCCGACTATACTTGTGTAGATTACTTTTCTCATTTCTTTTCTGTTGGCAAAACACATTGGCGGCCAAGTTCTTCAAGATAGTCCTGCGTGTAGAAATCCATCTTGCCGCAAAGGCTGGCGAATGTCAATTCACCGAAATACAGGCTGTCACCAACAACATAAAAATCCACACGAACTTCAGGAAATCCTTCTGAAAGAGAGGCCGCCGCCGAAAGCATCCTGTCCAGACACAACGGCCTCGGGACCTTTCCTTCCCCATTCCTGTAATGCTCCGTGAAAACCGATGCTTCTGGGTGTACATTCCAGTCCAGATCATAAACGTTCACATAAGTGCCTTCCGATGTCCTGTCGTAGCAAGCCCAGACTGAGTACGGCTTCCCGTCAAAGCACCATACCTTATAGTCCACCATCGATTTTCCGAAATACGAAGGCTGTTCGAGCATCTTCTCGGCGATGATGCAAGGACGGATTCTGTTATAGTACATCTCTCCGTGGACATAGCCGTACCTGACCTTAAGATGAGCGGCAAGATCCGAGCGAACCGCCTCCGGATCAAAGCCCTTTGACTTGTCGATTATGTGGCACGAGCCGCTGTCGTGATTACACTTGATCACGAACTTATCCGGAAGAGACTCAAAATCCACATCCTCAGCCTTTTTCCAAACGCCCAGCAGAGGCACCAGAATGTCACCAAATCCCTTTGACTCAACATATTCACGAACCATGAACTTGTCCGCGCACAGCGACCACATAGTCGTGTCAGAAAAGCACATCAGCCACTGGATCTTCTCATTCAGGTCACGTGGATGTTTCCAGTTGATAGGGTAGCCCTTCCACTTAAGCCATTCTTGTTCCACAAGCTTGGAATGGAAATGATCCAGCATAAATCTGCGGTAGAGACGGTATATTCGTTTCCTTAAAGTCATTGTTCCGTATTCAGGTGAAGTTTGGATTTGACAAAAGACCTTTCTCCCTCGCTCAAAGAGAAGAAATAGGCCGACACGCAGGTGGAGACAAAGCCGACCGCCAGAGTCACAAGCAGACGCCATAGTCCCGGCTCAAAAACTCTCCAGATCAAGAATGTCACGATCAGCGTTATGACCGCGACCGGCACGACTTTCCAAAGGACCTCCCTGAGAAACATCGATGGTCGGAACCCTATCCGCCCGCGCAGAAGGCCCAATTTCACGATATCATTGACAACATAAACTCCAATGAACACAAGATAGCACGAATATGCCGGCGCACCAAACCTGTAAGCGGCCCAAGTGATCGGGAATATGAGCAACGTCACAGCTGAGGTAACTATATAAAAACGCCTTATGTTTCCGGAAGCCTGAATCAATGTCGAGAACGGAGTCATAAGAAGATCCAGGCACAGGGCGACCAATGTCAGTCTTGTGAACAAAGCGGTACCGTCAGGAACCAGCTTTCCAAGCCACAATTCCAACAGCACATCCGCCTCAAAAAGGAACGGGACCATCAGCGTGAACACTATCAGAAACGCGTATTTCGATCCCTTGCAGGCCAATGTGAAGGCATATTCCTTATTGTCGGACACGTATGACTTGGTGATCTGAGGATTCATAGCCGTCAGCACATTGGACACGAATTGCTTCACCATATTCTCCACATTGAAGGCAATCCCGCGCATCGTGTTGAAGACCACGCCGAAGAAATAGTTGACCAGCAATGTCACCCCCTGCGTGTTGACAAGGTACACTCCATAAGCCAGACCGTTCCACCCGGCGAAACCGAACATTTGCCGGAAGTAAATCTTGTCGAAGCCTATCCCCACACGGCTTTCCTCAAAGAAATGCCGGCAGTAGGACGTGTACAGGAAACGGACCAACAACGCCACACCACACATCAATGCAGCGTATGTGATCAGCCTGTCAAAAGTCGAGACCATAAGCAACAGCGCGACAATAAGTTTGAAAAGCCCTTCGACCACTCCGATGACCGCGAAGGCGGACATCTTTTCGTGTGCGATGATCGTGGCGTTGTACGGCACACTGAGAAGATTGATGACAAATGTCAGAAGCGAGAATTGGAACACCCAATGCGCTGCCGGCAACCTTCCTTCCGGAAGTTTCATCACATTGTCCATATACCATAACCCGATCGGTTCAGCGATAAGCAGGACCACGGCGGAGACAACCAGCATAATTGTCACAGCTGTGGCGAAAACCCGCTTCAAGTTCTCAAGATTTGATTTGCCTATCTCAACTGTGAGGAATCGGCTTATGGCTGTGGATAAGGAACTGGTTATGATAGCCATCATCGAGACGAAACTGCCCACCGTCTCATAGACACCTTTGTCATCAACCCCCAAAGAATTAAGGACTATCCTGGCGGTAAAAAGCCCGATCGCCATCAACAGGAACATACGGAAGTACAGCGCGAGGGTGTTCTTGGCTATCCTCCTGCTGTTCTCCGAAATCTGTCCCGAATGTTGGTCGTTCATATTCAATTATTTACTTCGCAGACATATTCAATGGCCTACTTCAGCGGATTGAGGTCGCTCTTGTACCAATCCATAAAACGGCGGATGCCGTCGTGGAGCGATGTGCTTGGCTTATAGCCGAGTTCGGTCTCCAGTTTGGTGGTGTCGGCGTTGGTCTGATAGACATCGCCGGCCTGCATCGGAAGGAAAATCTTCTGTGCCGGCTTGCCGTAGGCCTGTTCGATCTCGCTGATGAAATCCATCAGTTTCATAGGATGCGAACAGCCGATGTTGTAAACTTTGGCCGGAACCCCGTGAGCACATTCCTCAACCTTCGGAGTGTGGTCGATCACACGGATGGTGCCCTCCACGATGTCATCCACGTATGTGAAGTCACGGATCATATCGCCGCCGTTGAAAACCTTGATCGGCTCACCCTTGGCGATGGCCGAGGCAAAAAGCATCGGGGACATATCCGGACGGCCCCACGGACCGTAAACCGTGAAAAAGCGGAGTCCGGTAGAGGCGAATCCATAAAGTTTTGAATATGAATGTGCTATCAACTCGTTGGCTTTCTTGGTCGCACCGTAAAGGCTCACCGGGCAGTCTGCCTTGTCGTCCTCGGAGAACGGAACCTTCTCGTTAAGGCCATAGACCGAACTTGAAGAGGCATAGACCAGATGCCCCACGCCGAAATTGCGACAGGCCTCAAGAATATTCAGAAATCCGTGAAGGTTGCTCTCAAGATAGGAATATGGATTTGTGATTGAATATCTCACCCCTGCCTGAGCCGCCAGATTGACAACCCTATCAAATTTCTCGCGTCCGAACAGGGCGTCAAGTTCAGCCTTGTCGCAGATGGACATCCTGACAAACCTGCAATTCGGGAACTTTCCGCTCACGGTCACCGAACCTTCCTCAAAAGGCCTGTCGAAACCGTTCTCTTTAAGCCTCCCGTACTTAAGACGGACATCATAGTAGTCATTGATGTTGTCCAGTCCGACAACATCATCCCCTCTTTCTGCCAGCCGTGCCATCAGCCTTGAGCCGATGAATCCCGCCGCGCCTGTGACCAGTATCTTCATATTCAAAACGACTTTGGCATATATCTTCGCCAACCTATTTTAACGTAAACTAAATCTTACGAATATACAAATATTTCGTCAAATCACGGCAGTTTTGACCGAATAACTCATTATCATCCATCACGGATGTCCGTGCTATAGAATGGATCTGCCAATCTTGGACATTCTGAATAGTTCCGTGAGAAGAAACGAGGTGACCAAAGCCACGGAAAATCCGATCCAAGGCAACCAATACGAGCCTACCGCTGACGGCAGGTTTGTATGGTAATACAAAAACATAAGGATGAATTGCTGGAACAGGTAAACGCCGAAACACACCTTGTTCAACCTCACAACGCACCCTGCGGATTGGGCATCACTTCGGGAAACAATCATATTGGCAAGGATATACGAAAACATCACTCCAAAAAAGGAATATCCCAACTTGATGTACAGACTGACACAGAACAAATCCTTCGGGACAAATTGCGTATTACCCGCCAAGAACAAAACGCAAAACATAATCAAAGTCACCGACAGCCATCTTGCATCGCAAAGATTATCTCTCCAAGCATCCCTGTTCCTATAGAACGCCATACCTACGCAGAAAAACGGCAGATAATACATTGAATTGTCAATACGGAACGGCATCCGGAAACCCGACAACAACGGCAGCAATAATATTCCCGTGAGTTTCAGCCACCAAGGCATCCGCAGACGATCCAAGACATAGGCAAGGATAGAGACCCAGAACAGCATCGGCAAAAACCACAGATGACCGCAACCTGAAATGATGGTTCGTGCGAAAGTCACGGCGTTCCAGTCAGTCAAGTCATAAAACATAAGGCAATAAGCCACGCTGAACAAGACACTCGGCAGGATGAGCCTATTAAGTTTGCTCACAACAACTTGCGTAAAAGTCGGACGCTTTTTCTCCAACGAGAGGGCGAACACATATCCTGAAACGAAAACGAACAATTCCAACATAAATGAATATGACAGTTTGCCTATCCATTTGTAAAGTCCGACCGAATGCAGCCCTTCAGGTATGTCCCATCCGCCTGTGAATATTATCATTGAGTGGTATAGCACCATCAGGACAATGGCAAACGGACGCAACAATGCCGCATCGTAAAGATAATCTGACGTCTCTGTCTTCAGCATAATCATTTGTGATAGACCCAGTCTGGATAGCCGATCTTAGGCTCCAACGCGGCGATGTCACCGGCGCGGCGGCTGATGTAGGAGGATGGCTTGCCGGCGTTACGTTTCTGCGGATTCGGAAGGCAGGCAGCAATCAGACAGGCCTGGCGGCGGGTAAGTTTGGCAGCGGAAGTCCCGAAATGATTCTCCGCCGCGGCCTCGACACCGAATATTCCCTTGCCCATCTCTGCCACGTTCAGGTAAACTTCCATAATCCTTTCCTTGCTCCAAAGGAGCTCGATCAGGACAGTGAAATAAGCCTCGAAACCTTTGCGTACCATAGACCGGTGCGGGAGCAGGAACACATTCTTCGCCGTCTGCTGCGAGATCGTGCTGCCGCCCCGGCGGCGCTTGCCGCTCTCATATTCCTTTTGCGCCTGTTTGATCGCCTTCCAGTCGAAGCCGTTGTGCTTGTCGAAGAGGTTGTCCTCGCTGGCGATCACGGCGCGCGCCATCTCCGGAGAAATCCTCTCATAGGACACCCAAGTCTTATGAATATGATAGCTCTTGTCACCGCAATGCTCCACCGTCCTTTGAACCATAAGCGGAGTGAGATAGACAGGACACCATCTCAGAATAAGAACCCAAAGGAATGTCAGCGCCAAAAAAGCCAACGGCAACTTGATCAGAAGCAGCCGCCATATTCGCCCCCACAAAGTTCGGTTCTTATTCATATTCAGTCAGTTTCAATCTAAACTTCAGACTTTTGCCGCCACCGGGGAATATCTTCGCCTCCTCTTCCGTGAAGCCTAATTTCCGATAGACATCACCGTCTGACCAAGACGCGTCGGCATAACTCATCACATCGTCCGGCCTGACCTCCTCGATGAACGCCTTCAGGAGTTTGCCCATTCCGCCATCGACTCCGATCCCTTCCAAGGAGGCATACCGGATCCATTCGCACGAACGGATGTCCTTGTCACCTTTTCTCCAGACTCTCGGAGCGGAGAAGCCGGCTACGGCCACCAATGTACCAGAAGGAATATCCTCGCCTCGGACAACGTACAGGCCGTAGAGATAGCGGCAGCGGGTGTAACCCAAACGGTGAAAGGATTGAAGGAACGGTTCGGCGACCGTCCTGTCAATCCTTCGCACCTCGCAGTTGCGGGCGTATATTCGTTTCAGGCCGTCCATTGTATCAAAACCCTTCGACAGGCTCAGGGTCCACAACAGATTGGTCGCTGAGCCTGCGGTTGCTGAGCTTGTCGAAGCATCGAAGCGACTTATTATTTCAATCCCTCAAGGCAAGCCTTGACGTTGGCCTCAATGGTTTCGGCGGAATATTCAGTCTTCTCGAACTTATCCCCGGTAATATGCTCGTAGAGCTCAATGTAACGGTCTGAGATCCCGGACACCACCTCAGGAGTCATCTCCGGAACCTTCTGCCCCTCTTGTCCCTGGAATCCGTTGGCCATCAGCCACTCACGGACAAACTCCTTGGAAAGCTGCTTCTGATGCTCGCCCTTGGCAAGTCTCTCCTCGTAGCCCTCGGCGTAGAAATAGCGAGAGGAATCCGGAGTGTGGACCTCGTCCATCAGGTAGATCTGACCGTCCTTCTTTCCGAATTCGTACTTGGTGTCAACCAAGATCAAACCGTGCTGAGCGGCGATCTCGCAGCCCCGCTTGTAGATGGCTCTCGTGTAGGCTTCCAACTTCTCGTAGTCCTCGCGTCCGACAAGTCCCTGGGCGATGATCTCCTCCTTGGAGATGTCCTCATCATGTCCCTCGGCGGCCTTTGAGGTCGGAGTAACAAGCGGCTCCGGGAATTTCTGGTTCTCGACCATACCGTCTGGCATCTGAACGCCGCAGATTGTCCTCTTCCCTGCCTTGTACTCCCTCCAGGCGTGTCCTGCAAGATAACCGCGGATGACCATCTCCACCTTGAACGGCTCGCACTTGTAGCCGATAGTGACAGACGGATCAGGAACGGCGACCTTCCAGTTAGGAAGGATATCGGCCGTGGCATCAAGGAACTTGGCGGCTATGCGGTTCAGCACCTGCCCCTTGTACGGAACTCCTTCCGGCAGAACCACATCAAACGCTGAGATCCTGTCCGTAACAACCATCACGAGATACTTTCCGTCAATGTCATAAACATCACGTACCTTACCGACATACTTTCCAACCTGTCCCGGCAGGTTGAAATCGGTTTTTACAATCGCTTTCATATTCATTGAATTAAGTTCGACTTATATAATTCCATCATAAAATCAGTAAAGGCCCCCACCTAAACTTTCCAGAACCGCAAATTTAACTATTCTTCTTCAATATCTCATCCACCACGGGAGCTATCTTTTCATATTCATACCCCCTGGTCAAACCGAATTTGATCAGTTTGAACTTCTCCTGAGGATCACCCTTCAGAGCGCGGTACTTTGTCTCAAGCACAGAAACCATCCTGCGGTCAGCTTCCTCCTGATCCACTTCCTTCAACGCCTCTGAAATCACGGCCTTGGATATTCCTTTGGCAATGAGCGAATAAGAGATTTTCAATGGTCCCCAGCCTGACAGCCGCGCTTTCTCCCTCGCGAATGCCGCCGCATACCTCGAATCATCAACAAAGCGATCCTCAACAAGAGAAGCAACCAATCTCTCAGCCTCATCCCTATCCCCTTCAAATGCGATCAGAGCCTTTTTGAATATGTCCGAGCGGCAATATTCCCTCTTCACACATTGGGCCTGAAACCTGTCCAACACTTTCACGAACTCTTCCATATTCTTAGAAATCAAAACCAAGACTCAGGTAAAGCCCCACATTGTGCGTGTAGGTTGACCAATGCACGTTGAAACTCAAAGGTCCCACAATCGAATTGTAAGTGTACTGAAGACCGCAACCCAGATAACCGGCGACATCCTCGTCCCAAGTCTTGAAAGCGGAGATCTCATCGCAGGACAACGCATAGTTGGCGATAGCCGTCAAGTAGTTGTTCTTAAGCAGTTTGAAACGCCAGTCCGTCCTCACCACCCCGAGAATCTTCTGCATCGCGGCGGCGTTGTTGATTCCGATGAACGGAATCTGCTGGTCCAGATACCGGCCGGCCATACTTCCACCGATCGTGTTGGTGAAAGGTACAGGAACCTCGTCACCGAGAAGATAGCGGATGTTCACTGACGGTATGAACGCGAATCTGTCACCACCCACAACCTGTTTGGCATCCAATGTCAAAGCGTGGAAGTTATTGAATTTCTGCGGCCCACCACCGAACACCCAGTCGTAGGAGATGCCGAAAGACTTTCCCTTTGTCGGAATGTAGGCGTTGTCGAACGAATCCTTTCTGGCGTTGATGAAGAAAGTCACGTAGTCGTTGGACAACTGGTTGACATCATAGTCTCCAAAAGCCTGCTCCGCCATCACGGAGTTGACGTTGTAGTAGTCGTTCCGGAAACCTGTCTTCAGATAGAAAGTTGACCATTTTATGTTGGACAGGAATATCTCCTGACGCACGTCCAGAAAGTTGATTCTGAATCTGTTGTCACCGATACTGAACGTGTTCCTGTCGGTGTATCTGACACCGGCCATAACATTGAACGACATTCCTTTCGGAGAGATGTACGAATATGTCAGGCTGGCGTTCGGATTGGTCCCGACCTTTCCGGTAAAGTCCAATGACGATCCTTGGATTTTGTGCACTCCTATGCCGAGGTTGACAAGCACGGACACGATCTCCTCAGTGTCAAAACGTCCGCCAAGTCCAAGCTGACAGATCGGTCCCCTCTTGCAGTTGAACCTCAGCCTGTAAGGTTCCTCGTCTCCGAGAAGCTCGTAATTCACATAGTCGAATGCATTCGTTCCGAATATCGTGGCCACCGCGTCCTCTATCTCGGCGTTGCCCATCCGTGATCCCGCACCGACCTTGATCTTGTTCATCAAGTACAGGCTCTCCTTGTCGTCAACGCCAGAGATCTCCACTCCGGAGACAAGCACTTTACGAAGTCTGATGTCATCAGCAGGGTCGTTGTGGATGACAGTCCTGTCCGACCCCACGACAGCCTTTATGGAATCCAGTTTGCCAGCGACCGCCAACGCCGCCTGATAGCCTCGGTTAATGATCGTGTCGATGCTCCTGTCATCAAAGCTGAGCATATTGAACTCGTGCAGGTCAGGCTTGATGTTGACATCCGGGATGTCGATATTGGACTCGAACGAAGTGCGCCCCAGCATATCGATGCCCGTGTTGATAATGTCCGCCAGATTGTTGATCTCATTGTAGTTCTTGTAGCCTTCCGACAGGTTCACTCCTATCACGATGTCCGCCCCGACCTTCTTCGCAAGGTCAGTCGGATAGTTGTTCCTCATTCCGCCGTCCACGAGCACCATCCCGTCCACCCTGACAGGAGCGAAAAGTCCCGGAATCGACATTGTGGAACGGAGCGCCGTGTTGAGCTTGCCCTCGGTCCAGATCTTGGCCGTTCCAGACACAAGGTCGGTCGCCACGCACAGGAACGGAATCGGAAGGTCGTAGAAATCAGTGACATCCTGATAACCCACGGAAAGTGAGCTGAATATGTTGTTGACATTCTGGCCATAGACCATTCCTGAAGGAAGGCTTCCCAGAAGGTTGTCCTTCACCATATTTGTGGCGTCCGCCTCACCAGCGCCGAAATGAATGTCATCCACCCTGCGGGTATATTGCTGGTCAGCCCCTTTCATCTGCATATATTCCTTCTTGTCGTAAAAGAACGGGAAGGACAGGACATATTTTTCCTTATATTTGATCGCTGAATATGACAGGTAATCCCTCGGCACCTTGTCGCTCAAGGCCATATCCCAATCAATGTCCCGGATTATCGAGTCCAACTGCTCGGCATCGTATCCCAAGGCATAGATGCCTCCGACAAGGCCGCCCATACTGGTACCCATCACGACATCCACAGGCATTCCGATAGATTCCAGATATTTGATCACCCCGACGTGAGCCGCGCCTTTGGCTCCGCCTCCACTGAGCACCAAGGCCACGGTCGGACGATGACGCACCGTCCTGATCGAGTCCAGTTTATGTTTGATCTTCTCAACCCTAAGGTCTTTCATCTCCCTTCTGGTGTCCAGCACCGAATGTGGAACCTGGGCCATTGACGAGAACACAGAGACGACCATCACGGCCAACGATGCCACTAACTTACCGATTTTAGTTTCCATAGTCATTCACAGATTTATATTCATTTATTCCTATGCTCTCCGGCAAGCATCCCGCAGGCGGCGAGTATGTCTTCTCCTCTGGAAGCTCTTATCGTACAAGTGATTCCGTGGTTGGAGAGTCTGTCCCTGAAGCGTTCCATAATGATCTGCGGAGTCGTGTTGAACGGAGCGTCCGGAATCTTGTGGAAGCGGATGAGGTTCACCCTGCACTCAAGACCGCGAAGCAGTCTGATAAGCGCATCGGCGTGCCGCTTGTCATCGTTCAGACCAGCGAACATCGTATATTCAAAACTGACCCTGCGCTGGCCCGTGAAGTCATATTCACGGATCATTTCGATCACTTCCTGCACCGGCCAGGCCTTCTGCACCGGCATAATCTCAGCCCTTTCGTCAGGGAACGGGTTGTGAAGGCTGACCGCCAAGTGGCAACGGGTCGAATCGAGGTATTTCCTCAGGTTCGGAAGGACTCCGATTGTGGAGAGTGTGATGCGCTTAGGGCTCCAGCCGAATCCCCAGTCCGCAGTCAGTACCTCGATAGCTTTCATCACGTTGGTGAAATTGTCAAGCGGCTCGCCCATACCCATAAACACGGCGTTCGTCAGTTCCGTGGCCTCGTCTATTGCGATGAACTGGGAAAGGATGTCCGCCACGGTGAGATTGCCGTGGAATCCCTGACGGCCGGTCATACAGAACTTGCAGCCCATCCGGCATCCCGCCTGCGAGGAGACACAAAGGGTCTTTCTGTCGTCATCGGGAATCATCACCGCCTCGACAGCGTTGCCTTCCCCTATCGAGAAGAGGTATTTCTTCGTGCCGTCGGATGAAACCTGACAAGTCGAAGGCAAGGTCACGCCAAGGGAATATTCCTCCTTCAGCCTTTCGCGTCCGGCCTTCGAGATGTTGGTCATCCCGTCGATGCTCCGGACCTTACGGCCGTACATCCACTGGGCGATCTGCTTGCCGGTAAAGGCAGGCAGACCGACTTTCAAAGCTATTTCCTTCAGTTCGACAGGGGTCTTTCCCAACAGTTGCTCCCGCATATCTTTCGAGTTTATCATTTTACTACAAATTTAGTGAAAAATAACGCCGGATTGGACGTAATTTTATATCTTTGTCACAAAGGCGACATCTTTTCGCCCAAAAACTACTAACAATTTTATTTTAACATTATGGCAAAAGAGGTAGAGGCTAAGGCCACAGACGCGGGCGCCGCGAAACTCAAGGCGCTGCAGGCCACGATCGACAAGATTGAGAAAGACTACGGGAAAGGAACGATCATGAAGCTGGGGGAACAGCCACAATGGGACGTGCAGGTCATTCCGAGCGGTTCCGTCGCGCTCGACCACGCGCTCGGGATCGGAGGTTATCCGCGCGGAAGGATCGTTGAGATCTACGGTCCGGAATCCAGCGGTAAGACCACTCTGGCGATCCACGCAATCGCCGAGGCGCAGAAACAGGGCGGCATCGCCGCGATGATCGATGCGGAACACGCATTCGACAGGACTTACGCAAAGGCTCTCGGTGTGAACCTTGAGACTTTGCTCATCTCGCAGCCGGACAACGGTGAGCAGGCGCTTGAGATCGCCGATAACCTGATCCGTTCGGGAGCGATCGACATCGTGGTTGTTGACTCTGTCGCCGCCCTGACTCCTAAGGCTGAGATCGAGGGCGAGATGGGCGACAACAAGGTCGGACTTCAGGCAAGGCTGATGAGCCAGGCCCTGAGGAAACTGACCGCCAACATCGCCAAGACGAACACCTGCTGCATATTCATCAACCAGCTGAGGGAGAAGATCGGCGTGATGTTCGGCAACCCGGAGACCACGACCGGCGGCAACGCTTTGAAATTCTACGCCTCAGTCCGCATAGACGTGCGCAAGACTACCCAGCTCAAGGACGGCGACGAGGCTCTCGGAAACCGCACACGTGTCAAGGTGGTGAAGAACAAGATGGCTCCGCCTTTCAAAAAGGCCGAGTTCGACATTGTGTTCGGCGAGGGCATCTCACACGCAGGCGAGATCCTCGACTTGGGTGTTGAATATGGTATCGTAGGCAAGAGCGGATCCTGGTTCAGCTACGGTGACCAGAAACTGGCTCAGGGACGCGAGGCCACCAAGCAGCTTCTCAAGGACAATCAGGAACTCTGCGACGAGATTGAGGCAAAGGTACGCGAGGCTTTGAAGAACGTGAAGGACTAAGCCTCACGTTCCTCGGCGATCGCTTTGTTGTAACATTCACGGCACAGAGGCTCGTAGGCATCCTTTTCTCCAAGGACCACGAGTTCTGTGCTGTGTGATAATCTGTGGGAGTGGTTCGCGAGATTGCCGCACCTGACGCAGATGGCATGGACCTTTCTTACCTCCTCGGCGACAGCCATAAGGTACGGCATCGGGCCGAAAGGCTTTCCGAGGAAATCGGTGTCAAGACCGGCGATGATCACACGGATTCCACGATTTGCAAGTTCCTGTGCCACATCGACAAGCGACATATCATAGAACTGGGCCTCATCTATCCCCACAACCTGAACATCAGGGCCGACATTCAGCATCTCTTTCGGATCCTTTACGGAATGACACGGGATCTTGTGGAAGTCGTGCGAGACCACATCGTCCTCTGAATATCTTGTGTCGATAGTCGGCTTGAATATCTCGATCTTGAGGTTGGCGAATTTGGCCCTGCGGATCCTGCGGATCAGTTCCTCCGTCTTGCCGGAGAACATTGAGCCGCAAATGACCTCAATACAACCGGATTTTTTTATGTTTTCTGAAAACATTTCGTTAGATTTGTTGAAATAATCAATAACACTCGCAAACCTTGCGGCGCGGCATGGTTTCCGCCCTTCCGGTTTGTCTGGCAAAGATAGTATTTTTATGGGAAACATCGACGAAAAAAGGCTTTCCGCACTGCTGGAAAGAATCGATAACATCAAAGCGGAGCTTGAGGCTCTTGAGAATGAGGTGCGTGGGCTTGGCGAGGTCACTGAGCCTGCACTTTTGGCCACTGAGCCGATTTCTCCGGTGACTGAGCCTGTCGAAGTGACCGCCACTGTGGATCGACAGGACTCACCAACCTCCGAAGCGACAGTTCCGACGGAGACTTCATCCGTTCCAACAGACGACACTCCGATTGAGATTGATATTCCTGAAATGGACATTCCACCGATCGTTGAAGATCCTGCGGCGGAATACGCTGTCGCTTCAACAGCTGAACCAGCCGCCGAAATCGAAAAGCCGGTCGCCGAGCCTGTCGAAGTGACCACGGAAACCGGGACACCGGCCGCTGAGCAACCTGTCGAAGCAACTGCCGCAGCGACAGTGCTGTCAGAGAGTCAGACTATGGATGATCTCCCGTTCGGAGACGACCTTCCTATTGAGGCTGAGGAAGAGCCTCTGTTCAAAGCCGATGATGCCGGACAGCCACAAAAGCCAAGAAAAGCAATTGTTGACAGCGCCAAAGCCGAGACAGCGGTGATGGACGTGATGGCTGATAACCAGGCCTGGAGGACGGACCGCCCTGGATCGCAGGTCAAGAATGTCATCAGCGCCATCTCCCTCAACGACAGAGTCCTGCTGATCAACGTGCTGTTCAAGGAGGATCCGTTGCTGTTCCAGAGCACGATCAGTGCCTTCAATGCGATGACGACCCTTGACGAGGCCGTATCCTACATCCAGACGAACTTCCCTGAATGGGATCTGAACTCGGAGCCTGTCTATAGGCTGATGATGGCCGTGCGCAGAAAACTTCGTTAGGTTTTCACGTAAAGGAAAGATACGTCAATTGACGATAACACAAATAACGTCAAAAACAGACTATGCCTGGAATCCTTTATATAGTGCCGACCCCTGTCGGAAATCTGGAAGATATGACTTTCAGGGCCGTCCAGGTGCTGAAAGACGCGGATCTGATTCTTGCTGAAGACACAAGGACCAGCAGTGTCCTGCTTCACCGCTACGACATTCACGGCAAACTCCAGTCGCACCACAAGTTCAATGAGCACCAGACCGCCGAGCTGATAAAGGAACGGATTCTTGGCGGATTGAATGTCGCACTGATCAGCGACGCCGGCACACCTGGGATATCAGACCCAGGATTTCTGCTTGCAAGAACCTGTGCCGCCGAAGGCATTGAAGTGCAGACACTTCCCGGAGCCACTGCCTGCATCCCGGCGATAGTCTCATCCGGTCTGCCTTGCGACCGCTTCTGCTTCGAAGGCTTCCTGCCCGTGAAGAAAGGCCGCCAAACCTTGCTGAAAACCCTTGCGGAAGAGCCCAGAACGATGATTTTCTACGAATCGCCTTACAGATTAGTGAAAACCCTCGACCAGTTCATTGAATATTTCGGCCCGGAACGCGAATGCTCGGTGGCCAGGGAAATCTCCAAGATCCACGAGGAGCACAAGCGTGGTACGCTGGCGGAAGTGACGGCGTGGTACAAGGAGCACGAGCCCAAAGGAGAGATCGTCATCGTCGTCGCCGGTGCCCCGTCTGAAAAGAAAAAGCGAAAATCAGAGACGGAAGAGTAGCTTTGAATATGTTTGCGGGACCATATAATCACTTAATTCTCTTCATTAAGCACTGCTACAATAGTCTTGTTTTAAGTCATCTACAAAAGCATAGCGCGAAAACAGTAATTTTTGAATATTATGTAAAGACTTAAACAGAAATGGTGGACAGAAATAATCCTCCAATAATATCTGAACATTATGAAAGACTTCAAATCCAACAAGGATGGCAAGAGGCCATCCGCTTCATTCGTTGTCGGGGCTGTGGCCCTGTTGTTTCTAATTGTCGGTTACCAAGCCGCCTTGTTCATCCATAAAGCCTCGGTAGCAAGAATCATCGCCAATTATGACGAGCCGGACACCGTGTTTGTCTATGCGCAGCCTCAAGAATCAGAAACTGAAGAGGTTCAGTCGCTTCGGCAGGTTAAGCGACCGAACGATGCGGCCGGGTCTAAACGGTACACGGGAAAGCACTCTGGTGTACCAAACAGTTCAGGAAAAGCAATTGGTACCGGAAACGGGGCTTCGGTGTACCGATCGGTCAAGAGCAAAGGAAACGGCACTTTGGCGTACCGATCGGCGGACAGCCAAGGGAACAACGGACTGGCCGGTGAGTCTGCCGAAGCGAAGCATAAGACCGGCACATTCCGAAAAAATTCCGAACATTCCACTCAAGCCGATCAAATCAGACGACACTACTCCCCGAGAAAGTATGAGAGTTTCCGTTTCGACCCAAACACGGTAAGTGTTGACGACCTGATGCGCCTTGGATTCACGCAGAAACAGGCACAGTCAATCGACAATTACCGTCAGAAAGGTGGCCGGTTCCGCCGCAGGAGCGACTTCGCAAAATCATACGTCGTAGAGGATTCAGTGTTCCGAAGATTGGAAAAGTACATTGATATTCCCAAAATCGACATCAACTCGGCAGACTCAGTGACCTTTATGTCGCTCCCTGGCATCGGCAAATTCTTCGCCGGCAAGATGGTCTCCTACCGCAAGGAATTGGGAGGATATTCCTATCCGGAACAGTTGATGGACATCTGGCACTTCGATCAGGAGAAATTCGACAATCTGAAAGATCTTATCAAAGTTGACACGACCGCCACGCAAGCATATTCATTATGGTCGCTGCCGGAAAGCGCACTCGCCTTGCACCCGTACATAGGAAAACGCGCGGCAAGGAGCATTGTCATATTCAGAGAGAACTCGCCACGAAAAGAATGGAAGGTAGAGAATCTGATAAAGGCGGGAATATTGGACCCTGAAAAAGGAGAGAAACTCGCCAGATGCCGTATCGCTGCGCCATAATGCGAAGTGTTATGGAGGAATATCATTAAGGATGTCGCAAAAAAAGGATTTTTTAGTGAATATAAACATATTCAAGGAAGAAAATATTTTGCTTTTTGCGGCAAAAGACTTAAATTTGCAGTCCGTTTTGGAAAATATAAAAAATAAGAAGATATGAAAAGGACATTTCAACCATCCAGACGCAAGCGCGTGAACAAGCACGGATTCCGTGAGAGAATGGCAACCGCCAACGGTCGCCGCGTACTCGCTTCCCGTCGTCGTCACGGACGCAAAAAGCTGACTGTATCATCTGAAGACAGGTGGTAATCGGTCAGATACCGTTTAGGGCAGGTCAATAAGGCCTGCCTTTTTTGTTTTCAGAAAAGTGCCACAGGATCTTATCAAGACATCCTCTTAGGCGAATTTGAAAGGATAAAGGATTTCAGGCGAACAAGCCTGAATATTATTAACCACAGAAAACATTCAAATGGACATTGACGAGAAATATATGACAGAGGCGCTGAAAGAGGCGCGCCTGGCTTTCGATGAGGATGAGATTCCTATCGGGGCGGTTGTGGTGTGCAGAGGCAGGATCATAGGCAAAGGGCATAATATGACCGAAAGGCTTCACGATCCGACAGCCCACGCCGAGATGATAGCGATCACGGCGGCGACAGAGGCGATGGGAGGGAAATATCTCAACGACTGCACGTTGTACGTCACCGTGGAGCCTTGCCCTATGTGCTCCGGAGCCCTCAACTGGGCACAGATAGGCAGGATCGTCTATGGGGCCTTGGATCCGAAAAGAGGTTACTCGATGTTCACGCCATCTCTTCTCCATCCGAAGACAGAGGTTCAGGCCGGTGTCCTTGCCGAAGAATGCTCGGCCCTTATGCTGGACTTTTTCAAGGGGAAGCGCTGACTACTTCGCGATTCCTCTGTAGGACTCGCAGACAATACGGTAGCTTTCAAGGTTACCGATGTCGTAGCGATGGCCAGGCATCTCCATAGCGTGCACAGGAGATTGGGTTGAAAGCCAGGCGATGTAACTGCCAGGCGCGTCAGTACCACAGCCGGCGGCGATTCCAGCAGGAATCAGGCGCGCATCCTTGCGAGTGTAATAATAAAATGGAGGACAGCACCAATGCGAACGAGGCTCTGACGGCTTCTCGGTCATATTCAGAACCAGATCATCCGAATCCGCCTCGACGACTCCGCACTTGCGCAGCCGCTCTTCGGAAGGCTCGTAGTAACGCATTATGCAGGACGTGCCTTTGGAACGGGCATATTCAATAAATCCCACAAGACTGAAATCCAGGACATTATCTCCCGCAATGACAAGGATGTCATCATCAAGTGACAATGTGTCGATGGCGAACTGGATATCTTTGACCGCGCCAAGACGGGTCTCATTGGTGGAAGTGCCGTCATCAACTACCGAGATCTTGTCTTTAGGACGACCGGCGGCCCACTGCCGGAAATGTTCCGCGAACTTGTGGTTTGTCACCACGGCATATTCATCGACAAGCGCGGACGTGCGTATGTCATCCACGAGCCAGTCCAAAATGGCCTTGCCTTTAACCTTCAGGAGCGGCTTAGGAAAATTCTCTGTCAACGGATAAAGCCGTGTCGCATAGCCTGCGGCAAGAATCAAACATTTCATATCTTCACACCATCAGCGCTATGACAGATGTAGGCCGAATAATGCCCCCTCAAATCAGGGAATTCGGCAAGATACTCTGTCTCAACCTTTTTGAATATGTTCTCTCGCATTGACGGATCAATTATGGCCATACAGCAGCCTTTGAATCCAGCTCCGCTGAAACGTCCCCCATAAATGCCATCCGTACGGGTCATTATATCATAGATTTTCTTGAGTTCAGGTGAGCCGGTCTCCCAATTCTCTATTGAGGATCTGCCACTCTCGAAACTCAAACGGCCATATTCCTCAAGGTCTCCCCTCCTCCAGGCTTCAGCGCCTCGCTGCACACGATCATATTCAGAATACCAGTGCTCCGCGCGTTTGCGCCAGTTGTCCGGCAGGCGGTCCGCGAATTTATGATAGATATCGACCGGGACATCCCTGAGGTTGGTCTCCCCGAATTTGCCATAATCCATTCCTGCGTAGGCTTTTAACGCATAAGCGGCACTGCGGCACTCATCCACCCGCATATTGAACTTGCTGCCGGCGAGTGTACGCTCCACACCGCTGAAGAAAATCGCTATCTCGTATGGCTTCATCGCCGGGGATGTCGGGATCAACTCGTAGGAGTCGTCCCTTGTGTCAAGATAGAGAAGATGGTCTTTCTTGGAATACACCTCACAGCTTTGGTCAAGTTTGCCGCACGAGACACCGACATAATCATTTTCCGCGGCCTTGGCCGTCATAATCAATTCACGGTCTGTCAAATGCAAGCCGTTGACAGTACAAAGCGCCTTCAGAAAGGATATTATGACCGCCGCGGATGACGACAATCCTCCAATCGGCAGAGATCCTTCTATCACTCCGCTCAGACCAACCCGCAACGGAAGCAGAGCTCCAAGCTGTACTGTCGCCCCACGGAGATAATCGGCCCAATCGTCCTGTTTTTCCTCCGGGACGGCATTGACGTGCCACTGGGCACGCTTGCGGAACTGAAGCGATGACAGTTCAATGACACCATTTCTTTTCGGAGCGAAAGCGATGTGAATGCCTTTGTCTATGGCAAAACCGGTAACCTTGCCAAGTTGGTGGTCGGAGTGCGCCCCGATCGGGCATACACGGTAAGGACAGAACGAGAGCCCTTCAGGCTCCCGTCCATAAATGTCCCTGAATTTCTGCTCGCAGGTCATAGGACCTACAGTCTGGCCTGAAGAGCCTTGCCTTGCTCCTCATAGCCAGGCTTGCCAAGCAGGGCGAACATATTCTTCTTGTAGGCTTCCACGCCAGGCTGGTTGAACGGATTCACACCGAGAACATAGGCGCTGATTCCGCAGGCATATTCAAAGAAATAGAACAGGCCGCCGAGATTGAAGGCATTGATCTTCTCAATGGAGACCTCAAGCTGAGGAACGCCACCGTCGATGTGGGCGAGCTTTGTTCCGAGCTGCGCCATAGCGTTGCAGTGCTCCACGTGCTGGCCGGCAAGGTAGTTGAGCTGGTCAAGATTCTGCTCGTCGCTGCCGATGACAACCTCGCGGTTGCTCTTCTCAATATTCACTACGGTTTCGAACATCACCCTGTCACCGTCCTGGATGAACTGGCCCATAGAGTGAAGGTCTGTGGTGAAATTGACGGATGCCGGGAATATTCCCTTGAGATCCTTACCCTCAGACTCGCCGTAAAGCTGCTTCCACCATTCTCCAAGATACTGGAACTTAGGGTTGTAGGCAACCAGAACCTCAATCTTCTTTCCAAGTTTTGAATATAGCAGGTTCCTCATCGCCGCATATTGTACGGCCGGGTTCTCTTCACCCTTCACAGCCAGAGCCTTCTCCATCTCGGCAGCTCCGGCAAGCATCTCACGCACGTCGAAACCGGCGAGGACGATTGGCAGAAGTCCGACTGGAGTAAGGACTGAGAAGCGTCCGCCGACATTGTCCGGAACAACGAATGTCTTGTAGCCTTCCTGTGTCGAGAGGGTCTTGAGGGCTCCCTTGTGGGCATCGGTGATGGCGACAATCCTTTCGGAGGCATCCTTGTAGTTCTTTTCGATATATTCCTTCACTATTCTGAAAGCGACGGCCGGCTCGGTTGTCGTGCCGGATTTGGATATGACGACAGTGGCGACATTCCTCTCGGCCACGAGATCCATCAATTCGGCGAGATATTCCTCGGAAAGGTTGTTGCCCGCGAAGACAACTTCCGGAGCTTCCTTCGCACCGCCAAGCTGTTTGGCGAAATTGTGGGAAAGGGCCTCGATGGCGCAGCGGGCTCCAAGATACGATCCTCCGATACCGATTACAACAACCAGATTCACGCCTTTGGCCTTCCAATCGTCACGGATCGCCTCGCAGTCGGCGATGAGCGCTTCCGGTGTCTCGGACGGCAGGTGCTTCCATCCCAGAAAGTCATTGCCGGCGCCAGTCTCGCTGTCAAGCACATCGAATGCCTGCAATGCCTTGCCGACATATTCCTTGTAATCCGCTTCGTTGACAAAGGAGGAGCATCCTCCCAGATTCACTTTGACCATATTCTTCAAAATTAAGGTTTAACGTTCGTTTGAAGCAGCCACTTGCGCGGCCACTTCATATACAGTCTGCAAAAATAACCATTTTCAGCTAAAAATCAAGAGGGTAGCAGGAGGATTTACTTCACTGAGGAGGTACTTAGCCTGGAATACGTTCCCGTGGGGATACCGGATATACAGAAATGCCGGGCACTTCGACAAGTTCAGTGTCCGGCATTTCTATATTCAACAATGATTTATTTGCGGCAGGCATCGGCGATGACCTTCTCGCTGCGGGCGATGAAGTCTGAGAGAGCCTTGCCTTTGAGGAGGCCGTTGGAAAGGAGGGCGAGGTCGATCACCTGCTTGAGGATATCGTTGCCGGTGGCATATTCATCCACCGCGGCCTGATGGGCATCCTTGATGGCCTGACGCTCGTCGTTGATTCTCTTCTTCTCGTCCTCGGAAGCGTCCTTGCCAGGCTCGGCCGGGAGTTCCTGCATCGGAGTGATCTTGGACTTGGCCTCGGTGACGATGCCGGCCATAATCGGGTTCTCAAGGTTGACGGTGATGTTGAACGACTCCGGCATATTCCCGTAGAAGTTCATTCCGCCGCCCATCGCGCTCATCTCGCGGTAACGCCTCATAAACTCGTTGCGGGTGATGATCACCGGTGCAGAGTTCTCGCCGAGGTTGTCGGCCTCCACGAAGTAGTCGTTGCCCTTCGGCAGGACGGCCTTGAACATCACGCTGAGGTCATCCTTGTCGGCCTGCGCCATCTCCGGCTTTACCTTCTCGCTCTTAGGAATGAGATTCTCGATGGTGTCAGAGTCCACACGGGCGAACCTTGTGTCAGGAATCTTCTGCTCCAGCAGGTTGACATAGTGGGCGTCAAGCTCGCAGTCCATCAAGAGCACATCGTAACCTTTGTTCTTCGCCGCCTCGATGAAAGCGTACTGCTCGTCGGTGTCAGTGGCGTAGAGGTAAACGACCTTCTTGTCCTTGTCTGTCTGGTTCTCGGCGATCGCCTTACGGTAGTCCTCAAGTGAGAAATACTTGCCGTCAGTGTTCTTGAACAGAGCGAACTTCAGAGCCCTCTCGCAGAACTTCTCGTCGGAGAGCATGCCATATTCAATGAACAGCTTGAGGTTGTCCCACTTCTTCTCCCAGGCGTCACGCTCGTTTTTGAATATCTCCTCCAGCCTGTCGGCCACCTTCTTGGTGATGTAGGTAGAGATCTTCTTGACATTCTCGTCGGCCTGCAGGTAGCTTCTGGACACGTTCAGAGGAATGTCCGGAGAGTCGATGACACCGTGAAGGAGTGTCAGGAAGTCAGGGACGATGTTGTCCACGTGGTCCGTGACGAACATCTGGTTGCAGTAAAGCTGGATATTGTTCTTCTCGATCGCCATCCTGTCCTTGATCTTAGGGAAATAAAGGATGCCGGTAAGGTTGAACGGATAGTCCACGTTCAGATGGATGTAGAACAGAGGATCCTCCTTCATCGGGTAGAGATCCCTGTAGAACTTCATATAATCCTCTTCCTTGAGCTCGGAAGGCTTGCGGGTCCACAGCGGCTCGATCTTGTTGATGACGTTGTCCTTGTCGGTATCGACATACTTGCCGTCCTTCCACTCCTGCTCCTTGCCGAAGACAACCGGAACCGGCATAAACTTGCAGTACTTGTCCAGAAGCTGCTGGATCTTGCCCTTGGTGCCATAGTCCTTGGCGGCCTCGTCATCGAGGTAAAGGGTGATGACCGTGCCCCTCTCGCTCTTGTCGCAAGGACCCATCTCGAACTCAGGATTGCCCTCGCAGGTCCAGATCACACCCTCGGCGCCGTCTTTCCAAGAAAGAGACTCGATCGTCACCTTCTTGGCGACCATAAATGCTGAATAGAAACCCAGTCCGAAATGTCCGATGATGTTCTGATCCTTGTACTTCTGGAGGAACTCACCGGCAGAGGAGAACGCTATCTGGTTGATGTACTTGTCAATCTCCTCATCGGTCATACCAATACCGTTATCGATGATCCTCAATGTCTTGGCATTCTCGTCAAGCTCGACACGAACCTTAAGGTCGCCCAACTCGCCCTTGAACTCGCCGTTGGAAGCGATCGCCTTCATCTTCTGCGAAGCGTCCACCGCATTCGCCACCAGTTCCCTCAGGAATATCTCGTGATCCGAATAGAGGAACTGCTTGATGACCGGGAATATGTTCTCGGTCGTCACTCCAATCTGTCCTTTGTTTGTAGCCATAATATCTTTCCTTTTTAAATTTTACGAATATATTCAATCGGCCCCACCATCCGGTGAAGCCGGTTTAGGAATAGTCAAAATATGTTCCAATGCGGGCGGACTGACAAATTGTCACTGTCCTATATTCCTATATTCCCCATTTTCCCTGATTCTATACTTTCAGTCTCGGATCAGGGATTATCCACAACAGTTTCCAAGCCGTGAGAATGCTCCCGTTTATATTCCACAGGCGATATTCCATAAATCTTCCGGAAAGATTTGACAAGATGACTGGAATCTGAATACCCCATTTCATACGCGATTTCCTTAACGGTCATTTTGCTGTTCAACAACAAATCCTCCACTTTCCTTATTCTTGTTCTTGCGATAAACTGCCGTAAAGGCTCCTGAAAATTCCGTTTGAAAAAACTCCCCACATATTTGGGCGAGAGATTGAAAACCTTTCCAAGGCTCTCAGTGCCCAACAAGTCCGGTTGATGGATATGTTGTTGTATGTATTGAAGCATATAAGTGGAACTGTTCGCCTCTCCTGCCTGAATATTCTTGAAAGATGAGTCATTGACAATATTCCTGGCCACAATCACAAGAATGCTGTCAACCCACTGCCGCAGCAGATAATTGGTTCCTTCCTGCTTGGACCCTTCCTCGCTCCTAACAAAATCAAACAGGTGAAGCACGATGTCTTCATCCCGCCTGTTCAACTGTATTTCCGCCTGTCGGTTTGGAGAGCGGAACACCTCAGCGATGTATTTCCCGATATAGTCCTCAATATAATGGATCACAAAACGGATAAACACATACTCGCTATGGGTGTCTATCGTGAAGCAATGAGTGGTTTCAGGAGGAATAAGAAACAATGAATGAGCGTGATAGGAGACTTCTTGCACCTTGTGCCCTGATTCTTTGACATAAAACCGCCCAGTCCCCTCATTCACATAAACCATCTCAAAAAATGAATGCTGGTGTTCCGCTATTGGAAATATTTCGTGATTACGAATCAATATCTCCACCGGTTGATACAAGTTTTCTTTCCACATATATTGAAATAATACAACGAAATATCGCAAATATACAACAAGCATTGCAATCGCG
>CAVBMN010000003.1:0-67435 GCA_963596515.1 bacterium | reverse complement strand
AGCAACAGATTTCTAATCTGTGGGTCTAGGGTTCGAATCCCTACGGAATCACAAAAGCGGGTGGCTGAATCTTAGTCATCCGCTTTTATTTTTTAATGTCTCTCTTTCGCCGGATGGTGAGATTCTCCGATAATGTGCTAAATTTGTCTGTATTTTACAGCAAGCAATTGTTTGCTTGCAGAAGTTGAGCTATAGAGATATGAAATTCATAAGTTGGAACGTGAACGGCCTCAGGGCCTGTGCCGGTAAAGGCTTTGACGAGATATTCAATACCCTTGACGCGGATTTCTTCTGCCTTCAGGAAACGAAGATGCAGCCCGGGCAGTTGGATCTGGAGTTTCTGGGTTACACCTCGTACTGGAACTCGGCCGAGAAGAAGGGCTATTCCGGCACGGCGATATATTCAAGGCACACGCCTCTTTCGGTGACATACGGCATCGGTGTAGAGGAGCACGACCACGAGGGACGCGTCATCACACTGGAGATGCCGGAGTTCTACCTTGTCTGCGTCTATGTGCCGAACTCGCAGGATGGCCTCCGAAGGCTGGACTACCGGATGAGGTGGGAGGATGATTTCCGGGAATATCTTGCCGGCCTCGCCGCCCGCAAAGGCGTTGTCGTCTGCGGTGATATGAACGTGGCGCACAACGAGATAGATATCAAAAATCCTGACACGAACCGCCGCAACGCCGGCTTCACCGATGAGGAGCGAGACAAATTTTCGGTACTTCTGGACTCTGGGTTCACTGATTCCTGGCGATTCCAGCACCCGGACGAGGTGAAATATTCCTGGTGGTCATACCGCTTCCACGCCCGCGAGAAGAATGTCGGATGGCGGCTTGACTATTTCCTTGTCTCTGATTCCCTGAAGGACAAGATCACGGCGACTGAGATCCACTCCGAAATCTTCGGATCTGACCACTGCCCGATCGAGCTCGACCTGAACCTCTGATGACATATTCATAAA
This sequence comes from bacterium, assembly GCA_963596515.1. Taxonomy (GTDB): domain Bacteria; phylum Bacteroidota; class Bacteroidia; order Bacteroidales; family UBA932; genus Cryptobacteroides. Next base: position 66,468 of record CAVBMN010000003.1, on the reverse strand, counting down.
AGGTTCCTTGTTATGATTGATGGCCATTGTGATATATTTTGGTCACACTTTTCGTTTTGAGGAACAACTTTTCTGTCATTTTTGTATATTTGTGATTGAGGCCTTGACACCAGTGGGGACACTGTGGCTCCAAGGCTTACGGAATTCAAATCACAAAAAGACCTAAGAATATGTTCGCAAAAGAGATCTACATCGCAAGACGCAAGGCTCTGCTGGAGAAGATGGCGCAGACCGCTCCGCAGGGGAAGCGTGGAATAGCCCTGTTCGTGGGCAATGTCGAAGCCGCCGCACAGTACAAGGACAACGCCTATAAATTCCGCCAGGACTCATCCTGGCTGTATTACTTTGGTCTCGACGAGCCACGTTATGCGGCCATCCTGGATCTTGACAGCGGAGAGGAGACCATATTCGCCGACGATGTGGAGATCGGGGACATCATCTGGATGGGGCCTCAGCCATCAGTAGCATCAAAAGCCGCGGAAGTCGGTGTAAGCAACTCAGCCTCTTACGGTTCACTGAATATCGCCGTCACAAAGGCTCTCGCCACAGGCAGGAATATTCATTTCCTTCCTCCGAGCCGTTACTACAACACGATGAAACTCGCCGCCCTTGTGGGAATATCCAATGAAGATGCGGCCCGTGTGGCACCCATCGGCGAGGACGGAGGCAAACACGCCTCCAAGGAACTCGTGCAGGCTGTCATCTCGATGAGGCTTGTCAAGGAACAGTGTGAGATCGAGCAGATTGACGATGCCGGTGCCCTCGGACAGAAGATGCATACCGTTGCCCGTGAAAGCGTCAAGGTCGGGATCATCGAGCAGGAGATTGTCGGCAAAATGGAGGGCGTGACCCTCAGCGAGGGCTGGGGCGTGTCTTTCGCCACTATCCTTACGCAACACGGCGAGACCCTGCACAATCATCTGCACGACAAGGTCATCGAGCCGGGCAAGTTGATGGTGATCGATGCCGGAGCCGAGAACAATATGCACTATGCTTCCGACTTCACCCGCACCTTGCCGACCAGTGGCAGGTTCACCCAGAAGCAGAGGGACATCTATCAGATTGTCTGCGACTGCAACGAACTGGCGTTTAAACTGACGAAGCCGGGAGTCGCCTACAGGGACGTCCATCTGGCCGTCGCAAAGCTGATGCTTGAGGATCTTCGCTCGTTGGACATCGTGCGCGGCAATCTGGACAATATGCTGCACGAAGGCATCGCCGGACTCTTCCAGCCTCACGGACTCGGCCACAATATGGGGCTTGATGTTCACGATATGGAAGACCTCGGCGAGGATCTCGTCGGCTACGATCCTGATCAGAAACGTTCGACACAACTCGGTCTCGGAAGCCTCAGAATGGCCCGTAAGCTTGTTCCGGGCAATGTCATCACCGATGAGCCGGGAATATACTTCATCCCTGCCTTGATCGAGAAATGGAAGAGCGAGAAGCGTGACAAAGGCTTCGTGAACTACTACAAGCTGGAGCACGACTACCTTGACTTCGGCGGTATCCGTCTGGAGGACGATGTGCTTGTGACCGAGGACGGCGCGCGCCGCACGGGTCTTAATCGCCTTCCGATCCAGCCGGACGATGTCGAGGCCGCTATGGCTTAACCTGTCGCCTCACGGATCTAAATCCTTGAATATTCAATGAGTGTTTTGGTCATCATCCTTGCCGTGCTGGCAGGTGTGGTCGGCATCATCGGGAGCGTTGTTCCCGCCTTGCCCGGTCCTCCTGTCAGCTGGGTCGGGCTGATGATTCTTTATTTCTGGGGCAAAGGTACGAACGGAGCCGGAGACCCGATGTCGCTGACATTCCTGCTTGTCTGGTTGGGAATCACCGTGGCGGTAACGGTCATCGACTACATCGTGCCGTCCTGGTTCACCAAAGTCACGGGCGGAACGAAAGCCGCTGGTCGTGGGGCAATGGCAGGGATGCTTGTCGGTCTCTTTGTCCCTCCTGTCGGAATCATTCTCGGCACCCTTCTCGGAGCCTTTCTCGCCGAGTTGATTTTCGCTGACAAGAACGGTTGGGAGTCCGCCAAATCAGCGCTCGGAGCCTTGATGGGATTTCTTTGCGGAACCGGCATCAAACTGATTGCCAGCGGAATGATGATGTATTACATAGTAGTGTATCTTGCTTGAATATGGAAGAGAAATATTCACGTTTCCTTGAGGAAGTGGGAAAATTCGTGCCTTCTAACGCGATCTACACCGATGAATTGAGGTGTTTCGCCTGGGGTACGGACGCGGGTTTCTACAGGCTTGTTCCGAAGATTGTCATCCGTTCGTCCAATGAGAAAGAAGTCTCGAAGATTCTTGGGGCGGCGTCGAAGTTTGATGTTCCGGTGACTTTCCGTGCCGCCGGGACCAGCCTTTCAGGCCAGTCCATCAGCGATTCCGTGCTGATTGTCGCCGGCAAGAACTGGGAACGGTACAAGGTTTCCGAGGATGCTTCCAAGATCACCCTTGAGCCGGGAATCGTCGGGGCTAGGGTGAACGCCATCCTGAAACCATTCGGTCGGAAATTCGGCCCGGATCCGGCCTCCATCGGAAGCTGTATGGTGGGCGGAATCGTGATGAACAACGCCTCTGGAATGAGTTGCGGCACCCACGCCAACAGCGACAAGGAACTGGAGAGCGTAAGGATGGTGTTCGCTGACGGAACGGTTCTGGACACTGGCGACGAGGCCTCCCGAAACGCTTTCCGTGCATCCCATCCGGATTTTATCAGGAGAATAGAAGAGTTGAGGGACGAGATTCTCGCCGACAAGGAACTCTCCGACCGCATAAGGTACAAATATTCAATCAAGAACGTCACCGGACTCAACATATTCCCGTTCGTCAGGTTTGAGGATCCTTTCGACATCATCGCTCACTTGCTGGTAGGATCCGAGGGTACGCTGGCGTTTATTAGTCAAGTCACGATGAAGACCCTGCCATTGCCTGCCAAGGACGCTTCGGCGATGGTCTATTTCGGAACCATCAGAGAGGCTGCTGAAGCTGTCGTGGCTCTTAAGAAAGAAATAGATCCGGCAGTGCTCGATGCCGCCGAACTGCTTGACAAACGGTCGCTTGCGTCCGTCGATGACCCGATGCTAAATGAATATCCCGACAAGGATCTGACCGCTCTCCTACTCCGTGTCACAGGCTCGGATCAGGCGGATCTAGATGCCAATGTCGGAAAACTTTCCGAAGTGCTGCGCAGGTTCGGAGTCTTGAATGACGCTGAGGGCAACTCGTTTATATTCAGTAGTGATCCGGCTGTGACCGGGAAATACTGGGCCATCCGTTCCGGCATATTCCCGTCTGTCGGTGGAATGCGCCGTCAGGGTACGACCTGCCTAATCGAGGACATCGCTTTCCACATTGAGGATCTGCCGGACGCGACGGTCGATCTGTCGGCACTGCTGGACAGGCACGGCTACGATGATTCCTGCATCTACGGCCACGCCCTTGAAGGGAACTTCCATTTTATCATCAATCAATCCTTTGATTCTCAGGAGGAAGTGAACCGTTACGAGGCGATGATCCGTGATGTGGCGGAAATGGTGGTCGGGAAATATGACGGTTCACTGAAGGCTGAGCACGGAACGGGCAGGAATATGGCTCCGTTCGTGTCGTATGAGTGGGGTGAGAAAGCGTTCGGGATAATGAAGCGTGTGAAGGAACTGTTTGACCCTCACGGGCTTCTGAATCCGGGCGTGATATTCAATGATGATCCTAAGTGTTTCCTACGGAATTTCAAGGCATTGCCTGTACTGAAACCGTGGAAGGATGACAGCAGACCTATCGAGCCTGAACTGGCGGAGATTTACAAGAAACTGAACAAGTGCATCGAGTGCGGATTCTGCGAGGTGAACTGCCTTTCGTGCGGGCTCACGCTTTCTTCCAGAACCAGGATCGCCACACAGAGGGAAATCACTTCATTGCGTGTGTTGCCGAATCCTACCGCTGCCGAACTTGCTCATCTGCGGACACTTGAGAAAGAATATTCCTACGCCGGTGAGCAGACTTGCGCCGGGGATGGCCTTTGCTCGACCTCCTGCCCGATGGGCATCAATGTGGCCGATCTCACTCACCAGTTGCGGAGAATGAATATGCCTAAGGGGTCTTTCGGTTATAGTGTCTGGAACTTTGCCGCCAATCATTACGCAGGTGTCAAGAGTGGACTTCGTGGCGCTTTGAGGATGGCCACCGCCGGTGAGACCGTGCTTGGCGACCTTGCTATGAGCGGCCTCTGCCGCTGGCTTCACAATGCCATCCGGCTTCCGCTCTGGACTCCGGCCACCCCTAAGGCCTATAATATTCCCAAGTCGCTTAAAGATTTGGTAAGTACAGTCGCTTCGGCAAGCTCAGCGACCGAATGTGCCGAAGTAGCATCAGCGCCGGTCACTGAGCCTGTGGTTCGACAAGGCTCACCAACCATCGAAGTGACCGTGCCACTAACTCTTTCGGCCACCGAGCCAGTACGGTCGCTGAGCTTGTCGAAGCGCCCGGACGCACCATCAAGTGCCTCCAAAAAGAACAAAGTAGTCTATTTCCCGAGCTGCATCAACCAGATGATGGGCCTCCCGAAACATCACCACGTAGTTGACAAGCCCCTCGTCGAGGAGATGGTCGCGTTGTTGGCCAAAGCCGGCTACGAAGTGATATTCCCAGAGAATATGTCGTCCCTTTGCTGCGGCACGATCTGGGAAAGCAAGGGAATGCCGGAAATCGCTGACAAGAAGACCAAGGAGCTTGAGGAAGCACTCTGGAAAGCAAGCGAGGAAGGCCGCTATCCGATCCTCTGCGACCAGAGTCCGTGCCTCCATCGTATGAAGCACAAGATGGGAAAGATGAGGCTTTACGAACCGTCCGAGTTCATCCTTGAGTTTTTGACTGACAGACTGGATTTCCACAAGACCGACACTCCGGTAGCCATTCATCTCACCTGCTCGATGCGCCTGATGCACAAGACCGACAAGATGCTTGAGTTGGCCAGAATGTGCTCCACCAACGTGATTGTTCCCGAAGGTGTTGGCTGCTGCGGTTTCGCCGGCGACAAAGGAATGACCCACCCGGAACTCAACAAATACGCCCTCCGCAAGCTCAAAGCCCAGGTCAAAGGCATCCCTGTCGGCTACTCCAACAGCCGCACCTGCGAGATTGGCCTCGCCACCAACTCCGGCATCCCATACGTCTCCATCGCCTACCTCGTCAACCACTGCACCACTCCAAAAACCGGCGGCACGAACGACCGGGACAATTGCCACTCCAAACTCGTGTAATTGGCAACTATCTGTTTGTGAATATATTCGTAAATCCTGCCAGTCAAAATCAGAGGGCGGGATTCTGTAATTCATTATGACACATTGGGTGGCACTCCACCCAATGGAAATCAAAGAGTTACAGATTCCTGCTAGGGCGGGATAGCATCTGGCCGTGAAGCTGAACGTGGAGTAGATTAACGCCGAGTCGAGTGTCGAGCCAGAGTGAGCCATCGGTTCGTTCTTTTTGGAAATATTCCGTATCTTTGTCGCTATGGAAGTACGTGCGAAAAAGGCGCTCGGGCAGCACTTTTTGACTGACCAGAGCATTGCGAAGAACATTGTCGGGGCTCTTGAGGGGCATCAGGCGTTGGAGGTCGGTCCCGGTATGGGTGTCTTGACCCAGTACCTGCTGCCTCGTCCTGAACTGGCATTGAAAGTCATCGAAATCGATAACGAGTCGGTTGTCTATTTAAAGAAGCATTATCCGAAACTAGGAGATAATCTGATTGAGGGGGACTTCCTTAAGATGGACCTTGACGGCATATTCGAGGGAGAATATTCAGTGATCGGGAACTTTCCTTATAACATCTCCTCGCAGATTTTCTTCAAGATTCTTGAGCATCGCAACCGCATCCCGGAGGTGGTCTGTATGATTCAGAAGGAGGTCGCTGAGCGCATCGCCGAGAAACCTGGCACCAAGACCTACGGTATCCTATCGGTCTTTCTTCAGGCGTGGTATGACATTGAATATCTTTTCACTGTGGGATCGGGAGCGTTCAATCCGCCGCCCAAGGTACAGTCCGCCGTGATCCGTCTCACCAGAAATTCCCGCACGGATCTCGGCTGCGACGAAAAGCTTTTCCGCACTGTTGTTAAAACCGCTTTCGGTCAGCGGCGCAAGACGCTCCGCAACTCGCTCAAGCCGTTGCTTCGACAAGCTCAGCAACCGATCGCTGAGCCTATTGGCTCGAATGCCGACTCCGTTCCTCCGGTCACTGAGCTTGCCGAAGTGACCACTCCGTCACAAGAGCCTAAAACCGCAGCTATTCCGTCATTGGCATCCGATCCAGTTTTCGACTTACGTCCAGAACGCTTGAGTGTAGATGATTTCATAGCCTTGACTCTGATACTACAGAATCTTTAGGTTGAAAACATTTTCTTTCGAGCTTATACACTTTAGGCTTACAAGCCATAATAAGGCAATGTAAAGTGTGGCCATTATTTAGGCGCAATAAAGTACATAGATCCATTTTCTTACGTATGTCTAAATATGTTTCTGGGGAATATTTAGGGTTTTAGATTAGTTTTTGTTGAGATTTTTCACAAGATTCTTGGAAACCAAGAAAAATTTGTATCTTTGTAGTCCAAAATAGCGACGAAAGGTTTGACAACCGTTCGGCCAGAACATCCGGAGAGGTGGGAGAGTGGCTGAATCCACAGGTTTGCTAAACCTGCATACGGGTAACCGTATCACGAGTTCGAATCTCGTTCTCTCCGCAAAAAGGCCTTGCAGAAAGCATCTGCGAGGCCTTTTCGGTTTCGATTACCCCGCCGGCACAGGTTCTCAAGAATTAAGTCGGATCAGGGGAAAGGGGGCAAGTCCCCAAGTATGAGTTTAGTCATATATATCTTCGAAAGCCTGTAAAGGAAACACTTAATATCTGAAACACATCTTAGTCTTCCAAAAGCGGAGCAAGTCAAACAAAAATCAGGCAGACCCTGAGACCTAATGGAACACATCCATAGGCCATCGAGTCTGCCTGCGTAATATTCAGGACTGAACTATTTCTCCGGGAGTGGACGAATGTCCAGATTAAGTTCGTCAAGCTGGGTCTGGTCGATCTGGGACGGAGCGTCGATCATCACGTCACGACCCTGATTGTTCTTCGGGAAGGCGATGAAGTCACGGATGGACTCCTTGCCGGCGAAGAGGGTGCAGACGCGGTCGAATCCGAATGCCAGACCTCCGTGAGGCGGAGCGCCGTACTGGAAGGCGTGGATGATGAAGCCGAACTTGTATTCAGCCTCCTCAGGGCCTATGCCAAGCACTTCGAACATTCTCTTCTGAACCTCTGCGTCGTGGATTCGGATCGAGCCGCCACCGAGTTCGGTGCCATTCAGCACGAAGTCGTAGGCGTTGGCGCAAACCCTTTCGAGATCCTCTTTCTTGTCGCTATAGAACAGATCCATATGCTCCGGTTTCGGTGCGGTGAACGGATGGTGCATAGCGTAGAAACGGCCGTCCTCCTCGCTCCATTCCAGAAGCGGGAAATCGACAATCCAAAGCGGTGCGAAGACCTTAGGGTCACGAAGGCCGAGCCTGTTACCCATCTCGATACGCAGTACGCCAAGCATTGTCTGTACCTTGCGGTTGTTGTCACCCGACATCACGAACACAATGTCACCGGTCTTGGCCTCAACGGCCTCAGCGATGGCTTTCAATTCGTCAGGAGTGTAGAACTTGTCAATGGAAGACTTGACAGAGCCATCCGCGTTAAGCTTGATGTAGATCAGGCCCTTGGCTCCGACCTGAGGCCTCTTGACCCACTCGGTCAACTCATCGATCTGCTTGCGGGTATATTCAGCACCACCCGGAACAGCTATGGCCCCGACATAGGCGGCATTCTCAAGGACAGCGAAGCCTTTGCCCTTCACCTTGTCGGTAATCTCGTGGATGGTCATTCCGAAACGGACATCCGGTTTGTCGGAGCCGTACTTGTCCATTGCGTCATACCAGCTCATACGAGGCATAGGGTTCGGGATGTCAACACCGAGGACGTTCTTGAACATCGTCCTCATCATACCCTCGAACATATTCAGGACATCCTCCTGCTCGACAAATGACATCTCGCAGTCGATCTGGGTGAATTCCGGCTGACGGTCAGCGCGCAGATCCTCGTCACGGAAGCAGCGCACGATCTGGAAATAGCGGTCGTAACCGGCGACCATAAGCAGCTGCTTGAAGGTCTGAGGGGACTGTGGAAGCGCATAGAACTGGCCGGCGTTCATTCTGGAAGGCACCACGAAATCGCGTGCTCCTTCCGGAGTGGACTTGATCAAGTACGGAGTCTCAATTTCCATAAAACCCTTGGAATCGAGATAGTTGCGTACCTCGTGAGCAAGTCTGTGCCTAAGGGCAAGCGCCTTCTGAAGCGGATTCCTTCTCAGGTCCAGATAGCGGAACTTGGCGCGGAGATCCTCGCCGCCATCGCTCTCGTCCTCGATCGTGAACGGAGGGGTGACGGACTTGTTGAGGATGTTGATCGCCTCAAGTCTGATCTCGATATCGCCCGTGTCCATCTTCGGGTTTTTGCTCTGGCGCTCGACAACCTCACCGATGGCCTGGATGACATATTCACGGCCCAAAGAAGTCGCAGTCTCCACCAGAGCAGCGTCAGCATCGGCCTCAAGGACGAGCTGGGTGATGCCGTAGCGGTCACGCAAGTCAATGAAAGTCATTCCACCGAGCTTCCTTGACCTCTGCACCCAACCGGCGAGGGTCACCTTCTGCCCGACATTCTCAATGCGGAGTTCACCGCACGTGTGTGTTCTGTACATATTGATATGTTTTGAATATACTTCCTTCAGTGGCCCGCAGAGCCTCCACGAACCAACAACCTGCAAAGTTAGCAATTTATCCCCAAGAATGATTGAATATGGCTGATTTTCATTCAGTGGTCATATTCAGCGGTCAACGTCCGAACCAAACTGTTCTCAACCAATATTCATACAAAGGATCCTCAAAGGTATATTCCTTGCCAAAATCATCGAGGATGTCTTTTTCAACCAAGGCTTTTTTTGCACGCGAGACATTTGTGCTGGACTTCAAATCATAGGCATCGATGACTTTTTTGGACGATAGTTCCTTTTCCCCAGACACCATCGCATGAAGCAGATTCTGTTGAGATATGGTAAGCGTGCGGGTCAAAGCCCTATTAAGCTCACCTATCTGAGCAAGGACACATTCAAACGCATCCATCACCACAGATGCCGAGCAATGATCCTCCGTAAGCATCCAAGCAGTCTGCGACAGTTGCTGAACATAGTAAGGGTTATTGTCAGCCAGACCCACAAGTCGCTCACAAGCCTCTGGGGCAATCGACTTTCCTGTTTTATCAAATTGTCTTGGAATATAATCCAACCAATAGGAACGATCAATCTTTTTAAGAAAGCGTAAATCCCCAAACTTGTAGAACGGCATTGACACCTTCCCGAAAACCTCCATCATCATATGCCTCCGGCTTCCATACAAGCAATAAGACACGTTTCTGTGCAGCTGCCACCTTGAACGCAGGTTAGCTTGAAAGGATCTCGGGTCATCAAACGAACCGATCTGTTGGAACTCATCTATGCACAGAACAATCTTGATTCCCTTGCCTGAAGCAATCCTTTCAGGAAGATCCAGAATCTCCTCCGCGCTTTTCTTTGTCTCGTTAATCTTAAACTGCACTGAATATGATGCTGTAGCATCACCGAAACTTATCCCTGACACGATGGCTGACGCATAGTTCTTGATCGTGGCAAGGACACTGTCCATTGTCGATGCAGTCTGCCTGATAACCTCGGTAGCCAGTTTGGAGTAAAACTCTTCTTCAGACCTGACATTGAATATGTCCACCAACACCACTTTCAGATTCTTGTCTTTTGCCATTGCGTCAACAGCAGCCTTACAGACAAGAGAACTCTTTCCCCAACGACGCGGAGAGATTAGAATAGTGTTCGTCAAGGCACGGAAATTAGCGGAAAGCCATTTTGTGTCCTCGATTCTGTCAATAAAGTTATCACCATCGGCTATCTTGCCGAATACAAAAGGAGCGTCCATAATGCATCAATTTACGTACAAATATATGAACACTTTTTGATACATCAAAAAGTGTTCATATAAAAAAGGCGGGAGTTTCAGGCTCCACGAATATATTCAAGATCAGCTATTCGGACTTTCCGGAAGGAAGGAGTTTGCCCACCAGGATAACGAGAGACTCGAGAATCAATATTCCCAGAGCCACGAATCCCCCGGTCTGATGGCCGAGATAGAACAGCAGGCTGGCGACCAGAAGCCATATTCCCAAAGAGACATAGTCACAATCCTCCTGAGCCAGAAAGTCCTTCAGTTTGAAGGTCTTTTGAGACAAGCCTTTGATGAAGGAGATCAGCCCCAACAGCACTATAAGCACAGCGACCGCCAGAAGGACATACTGAATGACTTTGTTGTGCTGAAGGAACGAGCTGATCAGCACGAGGGCACCAAGGTTGATGGTGTTGGAGATACGTTGAGAGATACTAATCATACGCGTTAAAATTATGGGTTAATAATATGTGGCTTCGGAGCAGGCCGAAGTGCTTTGTACAAAAATAAAAAACATTTACAACTAAAACAAAAATATTTTAAAATAATTCGATAATTAATATTCACATCACATAATGACGAAACCATAGTAAAGAAAACGGCGACCATTCTTACATAAGAATATATAAGAACGGTCACCATCATCAAATTACGAAACTCTATTTCTTGTAGAGAGTCACATTATACAGTTTCTTTCCAACAGCCACTTTCCAACGATTGGCGCTGTTCAGTGTATGGGACTTGAATAGTTCAAACTGAACCGATGAGATTTCCTTGCCGGTCCAAGAACCCACATCCTCCATCGGAGCCTGATATTTTCCGGTCGCCTTGTCAAGGGTAAGCGTGAACGACACATAATAGCTGGATGACCAACTTACATAACCACTGCCATACACAATCGTATAGATGTACGCTGTGGCATCCTTATAAACAGTCTCACCGCAAGACAATCCAGCTGAGACCTTGAAAGAAAGATCCTTTTCATTGAACTGGGTCACAAATGAAACTTTAGCGTCTGGAAAATCCATTTTAAAGGTTCCATCTTTAGGATCGTAATCCTTGAAGGTCACCTTCATAGTGTCAACCACACTGCCGGTAGCCGTAGTTGTTCCTACCCAATAATATTCCCCGGCGAAAACTGAATCGAAAGACCACTGCTCTATTTGGATCTTCTTGGTTCCGATGGTAATGTTTCCGGTTCTTAATAAACCGGTCGTGTTGTCGGCAGCCTTTATGATAACCTTTCCATCAGCATAAGAGGCCGAAAGCCAATCCACATCCGCCTCGCTCTCAGGCTCATAGTTATTATGGGTAAGAGGAATCTCCACAAAACCATTCACATCCTCCACGTGGTAAGAATCTTCAGCCTCAGGCAGTAAAAAATACAATCCATACTGATGAGCGATAACCTTGGCGGTTCCTTCCCCGGAAGTGATCAGAATGTCAGCGTAACGGTTGTCAAGGCCATCATATTCGGAGACTGTCACCGTTATGGTACCTCCGTTCACCGATGTTGTGCACCACGGACGGGATGACACAGCGGTCACCGTTCCCTGTGCCTCGACAACAACAGTTCCCGTTCCACCTGATGGCTGGAAAGTCAGATCAGCCGAAACCACACTCAATGACTTCTGAACTTCATAATCACCCTCACCGCTCTCGCAAGCCACAAGGAAGAAGATAGGCAGGACTATAAGGAATAAATATATCTTTCTCATCATTTTCTATTTTTTAACAAGAGCATACACAAACGGTAATTTATCGAGTTCGCCAGGGAATCGCCAACCCGAATTTGCGGCAACCACGCCAAGACTTGAGCCCTTGGCGCTATAACGACGAAGCTGGAATGCGTCCGAATGACGTGTTGTGCTCCAGGTATATGCAGCGTCGATGTAATAGACCGGCTTTGAATCATCTCCGTTCCACCGGGTTATGCCAAACACTTTATTGGTAACAGTCTGATACGATGTAGTCTTGCTGTCACCGGCTATCAAACGGACCTGATTTCCATTCTCCATAGTTCCGAGGATCTGATGAGTCCAACTAAGGGTACCATTATACCTGTCATAATTCCAAGTGATTGAATAATTGTCATTTAATCCGGACATAAGGTAAGTGGAATTAACCTCACCAGGAGTAAGGGTGACCGGCAGCGAGTCATATTCCTGGTCCTCCTCGCCATCGCGGTTGAAAATCAACAGATAATCACCAGCATATTCAGAGAATCTTCTATAGCCCTCTGGCACAACACCCTGAAGTACATCAGTAGAGCCCGGGATGGACAACTTGAACGTAGGTTCGTCAAAAACTAGTTCATCAACAGAAACAGCCCCAATCGTGACCGGCTTGTAAAGTTTGACACCGGTAAGGGTGTAAACATAGGCCACAGACTTGGAATCCTCTCCATATGAGAATGTGAGCTGACGGTCATCCCTGTCAATGGACACTGAAGTTTCGACTCCATCGACAGTTCCCTTCATACCTTCTATCACAAAGTCACCGACCGAACCTTCAAGTTTCTGGAAATATGTCGAAGCTGCATCCGCAAGAGGGTACATCGTAATGATGTTGCCGGAACGACGTCCCATCATCTTAATGTGTTCTTTATCAGCCTCAAGGATCATAAACTCGAAATCACCTCCCATACCCTGATACTTTTTCGAAGAAGGAGTGGCGAAATAATGAATATATTCATTATAGGTGTCAAAAGACAGCATTGGCCCCGTGTCACTGCCAAGGCGGTATAAACTTGTCAAAGTCTTGCTGACATCCTTGGCCAACTCAAAGCCCACCTCAACGGACTCTTGATCAAACTTGAGAGTATAGGTAAAGCCTCCATAAATCTGAGACTTGTCCGGGAAATAATACATCACCCAACCATTCTCCGGTTCGACAAGAATCTTCTGAACATCGGCAAGATACTCCACCATCCTTGCGGAAGGAGATTCGTCAAACACATCCGCCTGATCTTTTAGACAGGATTGGAATGTCAGTCCAAGAAGGACAGTGACTAAAAGAACTTTAATATTTGTTTTCATACTCAATTGCTTAATTAGTTAAGGCTCAAATCAGTCAGATCAACCTTTCCTGACACTAGCTCACCTTGGCGACGAAGGACAGTGGAACGAAGGATATCAATGTCAATGTTGAATGAGTCCTTCATATAGGAACGCACATAATCAAGTTTGGTTTTAAGAAGTTCCGCACCGTCACTTCCATCAGCGGCGGCGGAAACCAATTGTTTATCCCACCAAGCCTCGTCATTTGTAACATAGAGGGAAAGAATCTCCGCAAAATCCTCTCCTGCCGAATGCTGCGCATACGATGAGATGTATCCTCTCTTAAGATAACCGCTGTTATAAGGAGAAGAGCTCCAACTGTCAGCCACATAGGTTGTGCCTGTCACCTCACGAAATCCGGCAGGATAATCCCTTGTCTGATTGAGAATGTGGGTAAACTCGTGGTGGATAGTCTTGATGTAGTGGCTGTTAAGATTCGAAGCGGAGTTCAGGTAGCCTTTAAGGTAATTCACTCCGGCAAGGAGTATCTTCTTGCCACTCTCGGCCGTTCCAAGGATGTAAGTTCCATTGTTCTTATACTGCCAATCTCCGATGAGGAAGAATTCCTTAGGGAAATACTGGCGCGTGAAGTCAATACCGCCGACCTCGTCATAAGTGTCTATGCAAAGGAACTTCACGACGTGAGCCATAAGCACAGAGCATTCATATTCAGCAGGAACGGTGTAGTAGTTGAGATCAGACTCTATATTCTCATAGCGGTACTTGAACTCAATGTTATAAGGTGAGACATAGTTCGCCTCAAGCCATTTGTCGAAATCGTTCTTCTGATACTGGTCTATCGTTATGACGCTTTCCGGATCCAGTTTGTCCTCTGAGCAGGAAGTACCGGTCGCAAGAATCGCCGCAACGACCAGAAAATATGCAAATCTTTTCATATTCAAATCTATAAATATATTAAACGCGGAGTTTAACTAAGAACGTGGGTTCGGAGTGACACCTGCCGCGATGACTCTGACCGGAAGTTGAATCGCCCTGCGTGGGTCATCAAGCGGCATTGAATCGGTAAGTTCATCCGGATTACCTTTCAGATCCATACTTCTGCGATGAATCTCAATTCCGAAACGCTTCACGTCAAACCAACGCTGGCCAAGACCGAGAGACTCTACTCTCTTGGCGGCAAGTATGCACTGATACATAGCCTCTTCCTGCGATCCCTCCTCAACAGCACCGAAAACCGGATTGATGTGTTTCTTTACAGTTGATTTGTTCCACTCCCAGTAATCCACGCCATCATAGAAAGCCTTAATGGAGGTCGGTGTCATATCCGCCTTGGTTGTGTTGCAGTTGTGCACCCAAAGATTGAGATCCTCACAAGCCTTGTTGTAGTCACCAAGATGCACATAAGCCTCGGCTCTGTTCAGAAGGCACTCATCGGTACTGAGCGCAGGATAAACAGTTCTAAGGAAGCCGATTCCGGCGACAGGATCAGTGTATTGGAATATTCTTGGACACCTCCAGAAGATCACCCTGTCCATACTTCCAACATAGACTGCTGGAGCATCCTTGTAAGCGGAATTACCCCAAGGTTGGGTGGCCTGACAATCTTCATTTTTCGCAAGATACGCTCCGTGGGAATACATAGTCGACGTGCTATATGCTCCGAAGGCCTGTCCCATCACAGAGAACGCTGTGAAAAGAAGCAGGTTGGCGTTGACTGACGGATCCACGTAATGGAGGGTAGTCGGCTGCTGCTGAGGGTTGCCGTTCGGCATTGTGGCAAGGACATCATAGTCCCTGAGCATCGTGGACGGAGATGAGCCGAGGCAAAGGTCCGCATACTTGATCACCTGATCGTACTTTTCATAGAAGAGGTAGAAACGGGCGGCGAAAGCGTAGGCGGCGAGCTTGTTGAAATGATACTTCGGAACGGTGTAGTTGTCATCACCGACAAGAGCGAGTCCTTTCTCAAGGTCTTCCTCGATCTGGGCATAAACATCAGCCACATTGCCTCTCTCGTAATGAGGGGCAAGAGTGGTCTCCGGCTTGGTCATATAAGGGATTCCAAGATCCGTCGCACTTGTCTGCTTGTTGTACTGAAGGCTGAACATATTCACAAGGATGAAATGGGAATACGCGCGGCAAAGATAAGCCTCGCCGAGAGCCTGACTCAGGGCAGTGGAGGTTTCCGGACCACCGAGTTCATCTATCGCTATGATGGCCTGATTGGCCGAAGCGATGGCGGAATAGTAGGATCCCCAGATTCTCTCCGTTGACTCGTTGTTGGATTCCTCCAGTTCGCTCCATTCATAGATGGAATCAAAGAAACGGCTGGTTCCCGTGTACTGGATGCCATAGTTGTCCACATTGTCTGAATAGAACTCGGCGATGAGGATGTGGTCGTTCTCGGAATATGCCGATCCGAGAAGCGAAATCACTTTCTCCTCAGAATCAACAGTGGCCCTGTTGTCCGGAGTCGTGTCGAGGAACTTGTTGCAGGCGGAAAGGCCGGTCAAAGCGATGGCTGCCGCCAGAATGTATGTAATCTTGAATGTTTTCATAACTTTTCTTGTGTTTAGAGTCCGAGCTTAAGTGTCAAAGTGAACTGCTTAGGGACAGGAACCGCCACACCTCCAGTGTTGAAGAACTCTGGATCCTGACCGTTGAGCTTGCTGTCGGCATAGATCAGGAAGAGGTTCGTGGCCTGTAACTTAAGAGACATTGAGTTCATCTTCAAAGCCTTGACGATCCTTGACGGCATCTCATAAGAGAGGGATATTTCCTTCATTCTGATGAAATCGCCGCTTGCGATACGCTCCGTGGAGTAGTTGTAGGCGTTGTAGGCATAGCTCAAAGATGAATATTTCTTGTTCTGCCAACGGCTTGCGATGACAGGGACAGTAGTGGTGTTCTCATCTCCAGGAACAACCCAGCGGTTTCGGAACTCTTTAGGCATCGAGGAAAGATCCGTGTAGCGGTTCTTGAACACAGGGTCAAGCCTGATGACATTCCCGAACGAGTAGGTCATAAACACATTCAGAGTAAATCTCTTGAACTTAAACGTGTTGCCGAGGGAACCGACATCCGTAGGCTCGGAGGTTCCTGAATATTCAAGGAATCCGAGTTTGTCCGGATCGCTGTTCTGGAAGTTGATTCCGGTGATGGTGATGTCTCCGTTCTCATTGAGGAACGTAGGAAGACCTTCGGAGTTCAGCCCTTTGAACGGAATAGAGAAGATACTATGGTTTGGATAGCCTTCCTGGGCGAATCCGGTTCCGGAGACAAGGTCAATGACTCTCTGGGAGGTCAGAAGGTCGGTAACCTCGTTCTTTGTGTGCGAGTAGATGAAGTTCGTTGACCAGGTGAAATCTCTCGTTTTGATGTTGGTAGTTGTGAGACTGAGTTCGACACCGCTGGATTTCATCGAAGCGATGTTACCGTATTTCTTCACCTCACCACCGACACCAGGAGTGTTGGTCAGACCGATCAGATCGAAGTTGTCTCTCTTGTACCAGTCGAGGGCGAAATTGATCCTGTTGTCAAAGAATCCGGACTCGAATCCGATGTTCAACTCGTGCTTCTTCTCGAACGTAAGATCCTCATTCGCGAGGCTGGCGATATAAAGGGTTGATTCCCTAAGACTTGAAGAAGGCCTCCAAGGGATCTCACTGCTGATCTTCACCTCGGAATTGTTGACCCAGGACGGACCGCTCTCTCCTGTCAATGAATATGAAGCCTTGAGCGCGAAGTGGGACACATAAGGATAGAGTCCCTTCATAAACGGCTCATCGTGCACATTCCATCGACCGGACACGTTCCACGTCGGAAGCCACCTTGCGGTGCGGGATTTTCCGAGACGGTTGGAACCCTCGTAGCGAACTGTGCCATTGATGATGTACCTTCCTTTGAATGAATATGTTCCCGTGCCAAAGAATGCGGCTCTGCGCTCACGAGAATTGCCAAGGGTGTAGTAATCAGCCCCGTCCTCGGAACCTTTCTTGAACACAAGATAGTCATAGTTGGCGATCTCGCCCATATCATACTGCATTCCCCAGCCTCTGAACCAGACGGCGTGACGGTCAACACTGTTGACCTCCATACCACCGTAAAGATTAAGAAGATGATCCTCGCCGAACTGATCGTTGTAGCTTGCCGTGGCGCGGAAGTCCCAACCAGACATCTTGTTGTCCGTGCGCTGGAAGATACCGCCGTTAGGAAGCACAGTCTCAGGAAGAGAGTAAGGATTGTCAGGATCTGTGTAAAGGAATGGATTGTTGTCCCTGATTGTCGACGTGCTCATCTCCCTGTAAGCCAAAGCCTGGTTGGAGTTGTCAAGCACATTGTGCTCACGGGTGGTCTGTGAATATTTCACCGAAGCCAAAGCGCTGAGCTCCAGTTCCTTGATCGGATTGAACTTCAATTCAGCCTGATTCCTGAAATTGAACACGTCCAGGTCAAGATAGTTGTTGTCCAACTCGTACATAATGTTGAACGGAGCGTAGTTTCTGGTGTAGAACACGTCCGGATCAAGAGTCCTGGAAGTATTCAGGGCATAGGAGTACGGGTTGATGTCAAAGTCTCTCTTCACCTCGCCGGTCACTGCGTTGATCGAAGAACTCAAGGTTCCCGGAGCCCTCTGCTTTCTGTAGGAAGCGTTGCTGATGAGGTTGAGGGACAGGTTGTCGAAGATCTTGTAGGTAAGGTTCATATTCGCCGTGTAGCGCTGAACATTGCTCTGGTTGGTCCAACCTGGGTCGTCCATTATACTCATTGACGCATAGTAGCTTGTCTTCTCTGATCCACCTGAGATGCTGACTGAATGCGTGTGCTGGATGGCTGTCGAGAACAGGCGGTCGAACCAATCGGTGTTGCGGTACTCGGCCGCGCGGAGATATTCAGCCTTGGCCTCCGGTGTGTTCGCCAAAGCGAATTGTCCTGTCTTAGGATCATACTGACTGAGAAGCTGGTACATCTTGCCATAAACACCACTGTCGGCAGCGGTTGATGTGCTGGCATAGTTGAGCCATCCCTTCTGCTGAAGTTCCTGGTAGATGCCCATCTGATCCTGGGAGTTCATAATGTTGAAGGTGCTGTACATCGGCTTCAGACGCATCGTATATTCACCATTGTAGGTGATGTGTGCCTGTCCGGCGCGTCCCTTCTTGGTGGTCACCACGATGACTCCGGCCATAGCCCTGGCTCCGTAGATTGAAGTCGCGGAACCGTCCTTGAGAATGTCGAAGCTCTCGATGTCATCGGAGTTAAGTCCGGCTATGGCGGAAGATATCAGGGTGTTGGCGTCTCCGGAGGAGAGATCCTCCGCGCTCACCTCGACCACGTCCTCCATGATCACACCGTCAACGACCCACAGCGGCTTTGACGAGCCATAGATGGATGTCGAGCCGCGGACGCGGATCTTAGGAGCCGTACCGAAGGTACCGGACACGTTCTGAACAGACACACCGGCCACCCGTCCTTCAAGGGAACGGCTGATGTCGGCCATACCGTCCAACTTAGCGTCACTGGCGCTGATCTTTGTGGCGGAACCGGTGAACATTCGCTTGTCCATCTTCTGCATACCGGTAACCACAACCCCCTCAAGAACCTCAGAATCAGGATCAACCGTGATTTTCATCACATCGGTGATCTCGACTCTTTTCTCCTTGGCTCCAAGGTAGGTCACAACAACAAATTTTGCGCTTGTAGGCACTCCCGTAATCTGGAAGTTGCCGTCCACATCGGTGATACTACCGATTTTGGTTCCTTCCACCGAGACGTATGCCCCGATCGCCGGCTGTCCATCCTCCGAGAAGATGACATTACCTTTGACGGTTCTCGTCTGGGCTGACAGCAGTCCTGCCGCTGTCAGTAGAAAAACCAAGACCATAAAGATTTTTTTACTCATAAAATTTGGTTTTGTTAAACTCCGCGTTTAGTAAAAAAGTTTGCCTCTCCCCTCAAAATCATCCGGGAAGTCTTCCGTCAAAAAGATCAATTTCACAA
This sequence comes from bacterium, assembly GCA_963596515.1. Lineage (GTDB taxonomy): Bacteria > Bacteroidota > Bacteroidia > Bacteroidales > UBA932 > Cryptobacteroides. The sequence goes on along the minus strand of CAVBMN010000003.1, from coordinate 47,348 downwards.
AGGAATATTGCGAAAACGCCTTTCTGTATCGTTTAAGTGGGTCTGCAAGATAGACAAAAATTTTCATATTCAAGCAATCGGACATATAAAAAAATGCGCCTTGACCATCGCCAGAGTGCCCTTATTACTTTTATTTGATTGTTTTCAAAAAGGTTATGTCAAATTATTTATAACAAGAAAAACGCTTCCGTCGCGATCAGTGAAGATTATCGGGCAACGTTTCTGGGGGATTTCGTTGCCGAAGAGTGCCAAAAGGAGTTCTGCGGCGACATTATAGGGCGAAAACGTCGCCTAAGAGTGCCCCTTGTACATACTATCGACAACTTGCGAATATTGTGAACGTTAATGTGAGGCCAGTGAAGAATTTCAATATGTATGAAGGCTGAAGCCTTGGGCGGAGGGGAGGTAGTTCACACCCCACCAGCACATCTGGAGGAGGAGGAAGGAGAAGATCAAGAGGATAAGAGTGCAGCGAAGGGCTTTGCGGGAGGAGTCGGTCACTGAGCTTGTCGAAGTGACAGAATACAAAGCGGTGCCCTGTCCTTGACGCAGATGAAGATAGAGCAGGTAGCTGAGCCAGGTGGCGGCGGCCCAGGTTTCCTTCGGATCCCAGGTCCAGTAGTCGCCCCAGGCCTGCTTGGCCCATAAGGCCCCCATAACTATGCCCATTGTAAGGAAGCCCCAGCCGATGCGGACAAGGGTGTCGCAAAGACGGAGATCGGCTTCTGGCGAATGTCTAAAGTCTGAATCTTGCGGTCGCTTCGGCAAGTTCCGCAACCGTGAATCTGTATGGGAGGTCACTTCGACAGGTTGGTGTGGTTCGACAGGCTCACCAACCACGGCAACTGACTTTCGGGTAAGCCAAAGGAACCGGACGGCGAGGATGGTGGCGATGCCCATCACGGCGTAGGCGAACATATAGACGATGACGTGCGGGACGAACCACGGACTGCGGAGAGCCGGCATAAGTTCCTCAGTGTGAATCTCTGGCTTGAATATGTTGATGCACGCGAACATCACGGCCATAAGGCAGCCGAAAGGCAGAACCCAACGGTAACGCCAACGAAGATAGACCCCGAGACCGATCAGCGAAAGAAAGAGGCTGAACCAGAGGCGGGTCTCCCCCATTGTGCGGAGAGGCGGACGGCCAAGCGTGATCCAGACTCCGGCGATGAATGTAATGAATATGACAGAGCCGATTCCCGTCAGAACAACTGCGGGCAACCTACGTCTGGAAAACACGGACGCAACCGCACCGAAAATCCATAACAACGAGGCCGCCAAAGCGAACCAGACAAATGAATCCCAACTCATAGCCGTTCCTCCTTTTCATTAAGTTTACCATCTCCTGACGAAGCATCATCTTCCGGTAGTTTCCTTGACAAGGCTTCTCTCTTTCCGAAAGATGGTTTGAAACCGGAAAAGAACACCATCGCCGCGGCGGAGACGAGCAGCAGCCACAAGGCGATGCGGAAAACCTCCGACATCGGGGAATACACACACTTGAATATGCTCGCGAACTCACCTCGATCCGTGTCCGACAGGTAGTCCGACTGATAGATCCACCACGAGCCGACCTTGGCCGGGTGGTTCACGGTTATTTTGATCTCGGAGGAGCGGCCGTCGGGAAGGGTCAAAGTAACCTCGGAGGAATATTCATAGACTGAAAAATCCCTGAGTGTCAACTCAAAAGGCAGTTTGACATATTCATCAGTGGATTCGTTCAGCGCCTGATGGTTCGGTTCATTCGGCATCGCGATCATAATTGTCCGGATGGTTGTGCCAGTACCGAAGAGTCCGGCGACCAGGATCACCGACAGCCCCAGATGGGCGCAGGTCACCCCAAGGCGATGCCTTGTGAATTTATGAATATCCTCGATCGTGTTCAGTGTGACGGTAGTCGCCAAAAGGAACAACGCAAGGATGAAGATCGGCGACCGGCTCATATTCCTGAAACCGAGAACACCGGAAATGCCGTTCCCGCTCCCATCCTGCGGGACCAGCCCGAAGATGAGAAGCAGGAACAGTACAATTGAAATCGAGATTATGCAGGCCTTTCGTCCGGCAAGATGCCTGTACAGCGACCAACGGTCACGCAAAGCGTAAACGCCCGCCAGAAGGCAGACATAGACCAGAGCCGCAAGAAGTCCGAACGAATGGCCGAAAGCTGACATTACGCCTCAGCCCACTGCTTATGCAGAAGGTTCACAGCATCCGTGACGGTCGTGACGCGGTCGCCCTTTGTGCCGCACTCAAAGCTGACATACTTGTCGTAGCCAATCTCTTTGAGGGCTCTGAATCCGTCAACGTAGTAGTCTTTCTCGCCATCCTCGCCCGGCATTACACGACGGCCACGGCTGGCGATGTGAACGTGCTGGAGGTATTCCTTGCCGGCTGACATCAGAGCGCCGTAGTCGGACGTCTCTTCGGACATATGCCAGAAATCGCCCATTGCCTTGACTCCCTTGCTGTCGGAATCACGGGCGATCGCGGCGGCGTCTGCCACCTGACGCATATAGAAAGCCTCTTTTCTGTTCAGCGGTTCAAGAATCACGGTCGTGCCGTGCTCAAGGGCGAACTCTCCAAGGTCGTGAAGCTGCTCGCAAAGGTAGTTGCGGGTGTCCATCGTGTGAGGCTTGCAGGGGTTCTGATGGTTGAATGCCGGAACCATTATGACTCCTGTCGAGCCAAGTTCTCCGGCCGCCGCCACGATCTCCCGCATAGTCTTGTCAAACAGTTCCTTGACCGCAGGATCCTCAGCGAGGATGAAGCCGTCGAAACCGGCGCAGATCGCCGACACCTTGATATTTCTGCCATTCAGGGCATCCTGGATCTCCTTCACACGTGAGGCCAGTCCACGTCCCCCCGGTTCGAAACCGACAACCCCAAGGCTCTCCATAAAGTCCAGTTTCTCAGCCAGACTCTCGCCCGGTGCTATCCCCTCCTGAAACGAAATCTTCAGTTCAAGGTCATTTCCGGCCTTTTTCTTATCATCCGTCGCGGCGACGCATCCCGGCAGCACCGAAGCCGCGGCCAATGCCGCCGACCCCACCGCCGCTGTCGCAAGAAAATCTCTTCTGTTCATATTCTATTATTATTTTTCTGCTCCAGGAACAGGGACGGTGTACTTGCTCATATCCATCTTGCCGAGCTCAAGCTTCTCCGGGAGGTAATCCAAGTCGGAGGCGCTGATCTCGTCCCATGTGATGGTCTTGCCGGTGTAGGCGGCCTCACGGCCCATCACACCGCAGAGAGAGGAGATGCCGCACTCACCTGCCTCAACGTGAGCCTCGCCCTTGCGGATATGGTTCACCCAATCCACGTGCTCAAGCACATACGGATTGGTCTGCTGGAACTGAGCCTTCTCGGCCTCTTTGTCAAATTGCCAAAGAATATTCCCCTGAAGGTCACGGATGGCGAAATCCGACGAGCTCCAATAGCCCTTGGTTCCACGGACATATTCACTGACATTGTTGGAGCATCCGTCGATCTGGCGCGACATACTGTGCAGATGAACCCCGTTCTCATATTCAAAGTCAATGCTGAAGTTGTCGTACTGGTCGCCGGTGATGCGGCGCTGACGGCTGCCGAAGCCGGTCGCATTGATCGGGTGCTTGCCGATCATCCAGTTGAACACATCGATGTTGTGCACGTGCTGCTCGACGATGTGGTCGCCGGAGAGCCACTTCCAGTTGACCCAGTCACGGATCATCCATTCCATATCGCTCCACCCCTGCTGACGCTCCTTGTACCAGAGCATTCCCTGGTTCCAGTAAACGTTTCCGCCGGTGATCTCGCCGATCATTCCTTCCTGAATCTTCTTGAATGACTCGACATAAGGTCTCTGGTGATGGCGCTGGGTTCCGGTCACCACGCTAAGGCCCTTGGCCTCAGCCTGCTTTGCGGTCGCCATAATCTGACGGTAACCCTTCGCATCGACAGCGATAGGCTTCTCAAGGAAAGAGTGGACACCTTTCTCGGTGGCGTACTGGAAGTGAGCCGGACGGAAGACAGGAGGGGTGGCCACGATGACCATATCCACACCGGAGTCAATGACCTGCTTGTAAGCATCGAAGCCTGTGAAGCAGTGATCCTCAGGGATTTCCACACTCCTTTTGGTTTTAAGTTTCTCACGAAGGTCATTCACACGGTCTGCGAACACATCACCAAGTGCCGTGACCTTGATTCCGTCAGCAGCGTCAAGCAGGTTCTCAATCGCACCGCTTCCACGGCCGCCGCAACCGATCACACCAACCTTAAGTTCCTTTCCGTCAATGGCCTTGTCAGGAAGTTCAGGAACATAGTACTCACCCGGCTGCCTGAGGGGAGTCATCTTGCCGGATTTGTCACCACCTGCGCAAGCTGACAGCAGGACGCTGCCGCCTACCAGACCTACACCGATCTTGGCGCTCTTGCCAAGAAAGGATCTTCTGTCCATTTTGTTGCTCATTTTATTAATAGTCTTTATGTTATTTAATTATTAACTGCAATCCCTTCAGGCACGTCGCACACGACTCTGAAACCGATTCCCTTGATGTCGGAATACCACCAGATACTCTTCGGATTCTGCGGATCGGTGCGGAGCCAGTCATCATTCCGGGTGTGGTTCCTTGCGGCGCAGCGAACCAGCGACGCATCATCTGAATATGATCCACCACGTACCACAAACTCATCGCCGCTCTCCGGCCCCTTCGGATCCAAAGCGCCGTCGGCGATCTTTGAATATGCGTCCGCGGCGTACCGGTCGGAGCAATATTCCATCACGTTGCCCAGCATATTCTTGAGTCCGAACGGGTTGGCTTTCACCTCGGAAGGTTCCTGCGTCTTACCGAAGCTGTCCTCTGAATATACCACATAACTTGCGATCGAGGTGGTGTCCGCCCCGAAAAGTTTGTTCCAGAATGTCTCCTTTGAATATTTCTTCGGACTTCCCTCGAAGAAGTACGGAGTCTGGGTGCCGCCACGGGCTGCATATTCCCACTCCGCCTCGGTCGGGAGACGGTAGTTTCGTCCGGTCTTCAGAGAAAGCCACTGGCAGAAGGTCTCCGCCGCATAGTGTGTCATCGTGATCGCCGGCCTCTCGCCCATTCCCCAGCCCTGGTCCGGGAATCCGAACGGAGGGGTCGGACCGCTGACGGCATCGACATCCGGACGGCTATTGTTGGCGTAGATCTTCTCCGGCGGGGTTCTGCCCTCGGACATCGTCTCGTTGTAGAAAGCCCAGAACTGATGCCAGGTCACCTCGACCTCGCCCATAAAGAACGGAGAGATTCTGACCTTTTTTTGAGGCCCCTCGTCCACCGAGCGGAACGGCTCGTTGTCAGGACTGCCGATCGTGAACTCACCACCGGGAACCGCGATCATTTTGATCGCCGCTGTCGTGCCGGGAACCGTCTCCGTGAAGTTCGTGAAAGAAGTCACCACGGCCGCGCTGTCATATTTCTCACCACTTCCAGTGTCCATCACCTTACCTTCCAACCTCTTATGCTCGTAGCCAGGCATATCGTGGCCTGTGTTCAAGTGACAACTTATGCACTGGAGTCCCAGTTTCTTGGAATTCTCATCATAGTAAAGATGGGCGGTGATTCCGTCATCGGAGATTCCGGCAGGATAAAGATTGACGTGACACTTCTCACAAGACTCATTGTACACGATCTTTGTTCCGTGCTCAAGGGTTCTCTTTGAGTTCCAATCGATTCCGTCCTTGTCCTTGGTCATCTTGGCCCACAGATCCTTGGCACCGATCCGCGCCTTGACCATATAATAGCGGAGATAACCGTTCTCCTTAGGTGGAAGATGGCAAGCGGCGCAATCGGTCACCACGCCACTCTCACTGTTGTAGTGCTCGGATTTCTTCCAGTCAGCGTCAGCCTGTTCGTGATAATGGCAGCTCATACAATACTCGTTGGTGGAAGTGCGTGTCATAGCACCACCAACCGCCAGCATAGCGCAAACACCTAAAGCCAGCCCTCCCAGACCAGCGAATATGATCACTTTTTTTCCGCCTCCCATAGCCGTTCCGAAACCTGTAAAAAACAAATCTTGTAAATTTACGCAAAACCTTTCAGACTGCAAATTTTTTCGACTTGGGCTCTTCTTGGATTTTCTTAATATCTCATAAGACAGCGCTGTAGCCTAAACGGATGCGGACATAAACTGCCGCATCCGAGAATGTTTCTTTGATGACTCCCGACAGAGAGCACAATTCTTTTAGAAGATTTTTTTCACCTCAAAGAACATTTCAAACAAATCAAAACGGTTTCTTAATCCAACGCCTATATAGTGACGAAGGACCTCTGACTCACAATCAATTTTACAATGACTTAAGACATTCGATATTATATTCTTTGATGTGATCCTCATCGTCAACCGTCAACAATGTTCCGGTTTTATCATCTATTTCATACTTGGTGATGTTCGAAGGCAATGGAATACGGAACAACGGACTGCCATCCCAGGTATAGCCGTGGATTTCAATTGCAGTACCGTCCGCACTTTCCTCTGTGTACATAACAGAGAAATAGCTGTCATTCAATGATAGGCCAGTGTGATAAGTAGATAAGTCTGGTGATTGCTTTTCAAGGACTCGGATGTCCGGCATATCATTTCCATAACACAATGTATAGCCGCCATCTCCATCAACAGGATACACCTGTACAAGATTCAACAGACACATCGCCTCAACGATCAAATGTCGGGAACTGTTATAGCCGACGATTCCTGAAAACAAGTTTATGTTATAGCCGTCATTCTGTTCTATCTGATATGTGTTTAATTTAAGCATTGACGGACTCATACTTTCTGTCCCTTCGACATTCCAGACATAACGTTCCAGACAAGTGCCGTTTTGAACCATACGCTTCATAAAACAACGGGATCCGTCAAGAGGCAAAGCCGTGAAAAGTTCCTCACCGTTTTTAAACTCACGCTCCTTTAAGACAGGTTCTTCATTTATTATGGACTCTGAAAGATTTACCTCCACAAAGCGGTTAGTGTACCTGTCCACAAAACGCATCATATACGAGCCCGATTCGTTATTCAGGCTCAGGGAACTTCCGAATAATGGAAATAACAATTCCTTCGGTCCCCGCCCCTTTGTGAAAAAGTCACCTTTACATTCCAAGCAATGACGATCATACAAATGAAGCAACCGATCCGTCCCCGAAGTAGTGACAACCAACAAAGAATCACAGTAACGGACCCCGATGATTCCCACTAAGCCAAGATTTATCTCCTTGGGATTGAGCCCGGAAAGAGAAATCTCATAGAAATCCTTTTCTTCAACTGTAACCACCCTCTCCAAAGAAGGGCAATATGAATCATTACAACTGGTGGCCAATAATAACATAGCAGCCATTATCACGTTCTTTAACTTCATAATGTCATACTTTAATTTCTAATAAGCGTTTACCACACAAAAATAATCATTTTACGACAACGTTATCCAACAACATATTGACATCCGAAAAATCAATTCACACGAAGACGCAGGAAGACGGGATTAGCATCCTCCGGAAGATCCGGGAAGAGCTTTAGAGCCTCACGGTGGAGCAGCGTGCAATAAAGGATATTCCCCGACACATCATTCGGCCAAACATATACGGTCACTCCATTCACCTGTACCGGGAATCCATAATCATCAGATTCTGAAGACAGTTCAGACTTAAAGGCCAAACGTCCGTCTGTAAGGTTCCATATTTCCATAATCATTTTCCCTTTACACCAGAATTTCGCAAAAAGCATATCACCACAGATATAAAACGAGAGGCCGTCTATGTAATCACTCAGATCACGGGATATGATGTTGGAATAATATTCCTCTGGAATTTTCTTGCTCCCTTTGTCAAAGACAAGAAATGGAACATCTTTCTCTACATTTACAAGATAGAGGGTGTCGGACAACGCCGGGAGAAAATAGGACTGCTCGTTAAAACATCTGAACGACTGACTATAAAGCATCTGAGTTGGCACACCCTTATGTCCGAGCACAGACCGGCGGATAAGATTGCCCTCCGAATCATATATTTCAAAATCCTCATCCGTATCATATGACTTTACATAGGCATAGTGGCCACCATCCATAGGGCAGAATGAGCCTCGGTCGCCTACTGTCATCTCTTTGACGAAACGACCATTCTCATCGTACCAGATGACCTTGCCGTCCAATAGGCTTGTCACTTCATACCACTTGTTATCCGGATCGTAGCGGCAGTCTTCAGCACCCAAATATTCACCTGGTCCCCTACCAATTCTTGATATGTTCTGCAATATATTACCTTGTCCGATGCTTACCTTCAAGATTCTTTCGCCATCATACACGCCGACACTTTCATCATCAATGTCAAAAAAATAGCTTCTTCTCAAGAAGCCATCATCGGCAGATTCCATTCTGGTAACATCGATGACTTTGAACATTGTAGGATTCATCGGTTGATTGTCCATATCAACCGAAGCGCCCAATGGAATGGTGACGACTTCGTCCTTGCTTGCGCTTTGAGAACATGACAGCAATAGAATGCTAGTGGCAAACCACAAAATACAACGGTCTGTATTACTCATAATTTTATTTTGAATAATTTACGAATGCAGTTCATTTCACTGAACCTCTATTGCAATAACGTATCATAAGCGGTTTTGTAACATTCTTTCTGCCCAAAACAAGTTTTTGATTCATAATGGACTCTGAAACAACAGAAGATGATGAACCAGACTCTCTTGACTAGGGCCTATCATTTGTTGTTCCGGACGATGCCGGATAATAGAGTGGCAAACTCCCGAATATCTCCATCGACACTGGCTTTCTCAAGGGCTGCCATATAGTCATCTCTGATGTCCTTGGGGATGATTGTCCAGCGGTAGCCACCGGAGGCGAACATAGCATTCATAAGGAAGCGGCCCATTCTGCCGTTTCCGTCCATATATGGGTGTATGAACGTGAAAACGAAGTGCCCCAGAACGGCACGGGCCCAAGTGTCAGGCTCATTTTTAAGCAGATCAAAAAGTACAGGCATCGCATCCCTGACGGCCTCGGGATTAAGAGGCGTGTGCTTGGAGTTCCTGATGTACACTTGGTTTGATCTGTACCCCGCTATGTCAGAAACTTTGATGATGCCTGCCATCACAGACGGGGCGAACATTTCCTGATACCATCTACGGTGGTCTTTCTCGACGACTGCACCGGCATTTGAACCACCAAGTATCGTGCGGATGCTTTTCTTGACTTCCTGGAATGCCTGCCAATAGCCTCGTGCCGCAAGAGCGTTTTTGTCCTCACGGTCTGACGGGTTTGAATCGGGTTTCCAATTGCCGCTGCGAACCTTTTCTATCAGTTCTTCGGACACTTTATAGCCTTCTATTGACAAGGAATGATAAGCGTCAAGTTTGTAGCGGTCTTCGACATCTTCCATATAGCTTTCTGTGCTGATGGCTTCCGAAGTATCCGGTTTCGTGACAATGACGGCATCTCGCATACTCTGCCACATCAGGCGGATTCTTGTTGCGTATGGGGACTGTTCCCTGACGAATGCCTGTTTTTCCGTGAATGGATCATCTTCACGAATGACGTAACCTAACCTTGTCATTGTGCCTTTAATGTCATCGGCTATAGCTGTCATTTGTACATTGTTGAATGCACCGATGAGTCTGCCAGCACGTGAAGAACGTCCTTTGTCCAAAAGGAAGGGCAGCACATCCGAAGAGTCTCTTACAGAGGCCAATGCAGTTCTTGCAGTGATGGCGTTCCTCTGGAACAGGATTGGTGATGACATTGCTAATGCTTCAGGGATTCCATATACATTCAAGCCATATCTGTTTTCTTTGACAATATTGCTTGCGCATTCCGCCTTTAAGAAGAATATGCTGCATCCGAAAAGCAGGTTTACCGTCGTGTTTGAGCATTTCGGAGAACGGACTATCAATTGGGGCAGAACCGTCCAGTTGCCTGTCTGGATATCCAATGAGATTTCTGGCGAAAGGCACCAGTCGTCACCGAGTTTTTCACGGACATATTCGTCAATGAATTTCCAGTAGGAAATGTACCAGGCCGTGGTGTCTCCAGAACGTGAGCCCGAGTCTGACCGGATATACCATCCATTGAGAACTTTCATAAGGAACCCATTGTCGGTCAGACGTTCAAGATGAGTTCTTGTGATGTCTGACGACTTGATGACTGTGCTTTTCTTGGTCTGCTGAACCTGTCGCAAGACAGCAAGTGATTGTGCCAGTTTTTCGGATGGTAGAGCCATAATGCCGATGTGTTACAATTTAATTTACGCTGCGAAGTTACAATAAAATTTTCGTTGTGTAAATACAATGATTTCTGCTACGCGATGAAACAGCATACTGATGCTCCATTGCGTTTTATAGACATTTCACGAAAACAATCAATTATATAGGCGTTATCTGATACTCAGGAAGACAAACTGCTCTGAGTCCAGATCAAGGCTGTCGTAAGCGTAATAGATGCCGTTATATTCACCGATCACTTCAGAATCAACGGACCGCATCCTGTCGCACTCGAAATTATACTCATACATCTCAGGTACCTCCGGATTCTGATTATTGTAGCCTTGGTATCCGCCGTCGGCAAGGATCTTCTTCAGGCGAGGGAACTTGTGTTCCAGCTTTTGGATGGCCTTCGGCGCACCCTCGTGCTTCCACTTGCGGAAGTAATAGTACACGGTCTGCCACGGGGCGAAGTCCTTGGGGAGCATACGCCACTGGCACCCGGTCTTGACTATGTAAAATATCGCGTCCATTATCCCCCGAAGAGAATGTTTCCTGAAGATTCAAGAATGCGTACGGACTATTCTATTATCTATTTCCGCCTGACGCAGAAAATCGGAAGGATGAATATCACGGCGAGGATGGAGAAGAGCATTCCGGAGATGGTGCCTACGGCAAAGTCGAACCAGAAGACTTCCTCGGGGCCGTCTGTCAGGAACGGGAGGAGGCCGAGGATGGTGGAGACTATGGTAAGGGTGATCGGGTTGATCTTGCGGGAGTAGGACTTGACGTAGAGGCGGATGCTGGACGCGGCAGGTTGGTGAGCTTGTTGAACCACATTTGCCGGCCCTTCGACAAGCTCAGGGACCAACGTGTGCCCCTTCGATGGTTGGTGAGCCCGCCGAACCACAGGGACCGATTTGTGGAGGAGGGACTGGTAGGTGGTGATGAGGTAGATGCCGGCGTTGACGACTATGCCGCTGAGCATCACGAAGGCGGCGAAACCGCCCTGGTCGAAGGAGAAGTCCGATAGACCGAAGGCGAGGAAAAGGCCGATGAAAGAGACCGGGACCATAAAGATCACGGCAAGCGGGTATCTGAACGACTCGAAGGTCATCGCAAGCATCACGTACATCACGGCGAGAATCAGGAACAACAGCCAGGCGTACTGCTGCTTGGCGGTGTCGAACCAACCCCAGCCCGGAACCTCGGCCTTGAAACCGATCGGAAGCACCTCCTCGTTCATATACTTGACAGCCTTCTGGGACAGGGAGCGGCTGAGTTCCCAACTGCCGATGAAATCATAGCATACAACCAACTCGTAGGACTGGTTGCTCTTCTTGATCGTCACACCTGTGCGCCTCTTGTCGATGCCCCCGACACTCGAAAGCGTCATCTTTTTCTGCCCGACATCTATCGGAGAGTTCAGGACGTGCCAAAGGTCATATCTGTCCAGATCCGAGGAACGCAGGACCACATCGACAGCCTCGCCATCATATTCAGAAGTTCCGATCTTCCGCTCGTACAGCAAGGATCGCAAGGCATTGTAGTAGGCGTAAGGATTGATGTCGGCGAGTGTCATCCGTCCGAAATCGTAGTCCAGAACAAACTCCATCGAAGGACGGCCGTTCCAGCCTCCCGACCAGATTTCCGCGCCCTGGACACGGCGGTTGGCGGAGAGATAGGTCATCAGTTTTTCGGCATAATGACTGAGTTCCTGATAGTTATAACCCTTCAGCGAGATTCGATTGCTCTTGGAGGACGACACGATGTTGTTGTTGAAATTATTGTCGTCTATTCCTGAGACTCTCCAGTTCGCTCCGCCGAAATTGATCGCCATTCTCGTGACCTCTGACTTCAGCACGGAAGGGAAACCTGTGTTCTCGTACTCAGGCTTGAACTCCACGGAAATCTCGGCGTTGTCGTAGGAATATATCGATGTGGTGAAGACGGAGATCTCATCGAATTTAGACAGGTAATTCTCCATAGCCTTCACGACATCATTCAACTGGTTCACGGTACAGCCTTCAAGCATACCGGCGTTGATAGTCAGACGTTTCTTCTCCGGCTCGCGGTAGAAATTGGATCGGTTCAGAGATTTGTAAAACAAGCCGAAAGAAGAGCTGAACACCTTGTCGATGACCTGGCGGTTCCTGTCATAAGGTTTCCAAGTGACAATATTATCGAGGAATTTATCGAATCCGCTTGCCTTGGTCTTATCATAGTCTGACAGACGGGTCGGGAGCAGACAGAGCGGGATTCCGAATGCGATGATGAACAGAAGGACATACACCCAACGATGCCGCACTCCCCAACCGATGTAAGAAGCGTAGAACCTGTTCCAACGCAGGATCCGGCGGATCTTCCTCGGAGAACGCCCCTTGCCGCCACCTGACAGACGTACAGGAATATATTCCATCAGCGACGGGATGAAGAGGTAGGAGATCACCAACGACAATCCTAAATTAATGACAATCACCCAGATGAAGTCCACGAGATTGGCTTTCTCCTTTTCGGGCAGCAGAAGCACCATCATCAAGGCTCCGACCGTTGTGGCAGCGGCGGAAAGGATGGATGGGAAGGCTTTCCGGTCCTTGAAATGGGCATAGTGGTCGATCATCACGATCGAAGTATCGATGACTATGCCGAGCGAGACCGTGATTCCGGCGAGGGTGTAGATGTGGATCTGGATGCCTGCGAAACTGTAGATCATCAATGCGGTCAAGACATTGACCATCAAGGTGAAGACTATGATCAGCATATACCGCCACGATCTGTTGATCAGGAACACGAACAGCAGCAGGATCAAGATGCAGAGAGCGGTCCGGACGTAGATCTTGCCGAGTTCCTCACTGACATATTCAGAGGAATCGTAGGCGATGCCGGCGGTGATTTCAGAAGGGAAACTCTTTTGGAGTTCCGCCATCCGCTCCTTGACGGCAGAAGCCACTGTCAGCAGGTTGGCGGTGGAGGCTATCTCTACCGACAATGTGATGGTGTTCAAGCCATTGACACGGTAGTAGCCGGACGGCAACGCTTCCTCATAGCGCCATTGGGCGATATCCCGCAAATGAACCACACGCCCGTTCATATTACCGACCGGAATCGCCCCGAAGTCCTTGTCCGAAGCTTCTTTCAAGCGCACAGTCATCAATCCTTCTGAGGTTTCCGTCATCCCGAGAATCTCCTCACGGTAATATGAATTAAAGGCCGAAGCGATCCCATCGGCGGTGATGCCTACAGACTGGATCTTGTCAGCATCGAACGTGATCACCCACTGGAAAGGCACGCCGCCGTCCACATTGACCATGTCAACTCCAGGGATGGCGGCCAAATGGCTGAGAACGCGTTCCTTGACATATTTGGAAATCTCACGGGAAGGGATCCCGCCCTTGACGAGATAGGATATTCGTGAAACCCGTCCGCCACCGGACAGGGATATTCCCGGATATGAAACATCTTTCGGCAGGCTCGGATAGACGTTTCTGATCGCCGAGGCGACCTCGAAGCGGGCCGCATCCATATCCGTGCCCTTGCGGAACTTGACTGAGACTGAGCCGGAACCTTTGCGGGAAGTGGAGGAGATGTCCGTGACATTGCGTATCCCGGCCAGCACACCCTCGATCTTGGATGTCGCCTCGCTCTCAATGATCTCCGCCGAGGCATTGGAGTAATAAAAAGACACATAGACCGTGCGGCCTTCCGTCATCGGGGTGTATTGGATGTTAAGACGCGGCAGCGAAGCCAACCCAACAAGGGACAGCGCCACCATAATCAGAACAACCGAGAATGGAGAAAGTCTATTTTTTCTTTCTTCCATTGTAAATTGAATAATACAGCGCAGGCACGACGAACAGGCTGACAAGGGTTCCGACAACCATTCCGGCGATGATCACAAGGGACATAGGGTACTGGAGATCGGCGCCCATACTGCCTCTTGAGAGGAATGGGCAGACCGCCAGAATGGTTGTCAATGATGTCATTATGATAGCCTTGACTCTCAACGACGAGGCATCAATGACAGCCCTCTCAAGACTCTCACCGGCCTTGCGCATCCGATTGATCGTGTCAATCTTCAGAATGGAGTCATTGATGACGATACCGGTGATGACAATCAGTCCGATCATTGACATCAGGTTGATGCTGACCCCGAAAATCCACAGGACAAGCAGCGCCACAAACACATCCACTACAATCTCCGACAGGATAATCAAAGGCTGAACAAGCGACTCGAACTGCGAGGCAAGGATCAAATAGAGCAGGATTATCGCCACCAGCATTATGATGATCATCTCATTAATCATCTTGCTGTTGGAGAAATACGATCCTGAATATCCCACCTCGAAACCTCCGTCCTCACGCACAGCCTCGCTTACAGCGACCATCACAGGCTTGACATCCTTGGAAGACACATCAAGGTCAAGAGGATAGTAGTTGTCCTCCGAGCCGGCTACCAATGTTTTCAGATCCTCGACAAAGGTCTGGCGCATAAGATCCGAAACCGGAATCCGGAACGTCTCCCCATCAAGGCCTTTCTTCTCGATGAATGTTCCTTGAAGAATCTCAGAAAGTCCGGAGGCGTTGGAACCGGTCACCACCGGAACCGTACTGGTTCCCTGAACTATGTTGAACAGGCGGTTCTCATTTAGCGAGTTCCGAAGGATTGACACGAGTTCCGAATAGCCTATGCCATAAAGCGCAAGCAGATCAGGATCAGCGACAAAGAGGGCATCGGTCTTTACAGGAGGATCCGCCACCGTCACTCCCGGCAGAGCTTCCCTGATCTCGGCGAGCATATTCCTGAGCGGGCCTACCTCTACCTCACCTGTCTTCACCGGACGGAGACGAGCGGTCAAGGATGCCTCATTCCCGGCAAAAACCATATCGAATATATTCCCGGACGCTTCGAATGAATATGCAGCAGCGGGATATTCATCATCCATCACACCACGCAGCTCGTCCTGAACTTTCTTAAGGGTACGCTGATCCTTGCAGTTGACATAGACGGATGCTTCCGAAATGCCCTGGTCACCACTGTGGCTAAGAATGAATTGCTGGGAACCCACAAGTGCGGTCATCTGCTCCACACTTCCAGCCAGTTTCCTCTCCAACTCCTTGATCCGTTCCGTGTTGCGCTCGACAGAAATATGCTCGTTCCAGTCGATCTTCATTATAGCGTCCGTCTGGGTCATCTCCGGAAGACGGGATTTCGGCATCTCCAGGAAACAGAACACCAAGCCGATGACCGAGACGACAAGAAGTCCCCAGGCGATCGGTCTGTGCCGGATGAACCATTCCATAAGCCTGTCATCCCAGCGGCGGATAGGCTCGTCAAAGTTGATCTTTTCCAGCAACGGACTCGGACGGAATCCGTCAGAGCCCTTGAACCACCAATAATAATAGACCGGAATCACGAGGATCGTCACGATGTACGAGGTCAGCAGCACGATTGTCACCGACATCGCCTGATCGTAAAACATCGCTCCGGCGATGCCGCTCAGGAATATCAACGGGATGAACACCGCACAGGTTGTCAATACGGAGCTGAGCATCGCTCCCCTCACCTCCTTCGTGCCCTCAAGCACCGCCGAGCGCAGATTCCCCTCACGCTGCCAGCGGCCGGTTATGTTGTCCACAAGGATGACCGTGTTGTCAGTCATCATTCCGACTCCGAGAAGCAGGCCGGAAAGTGAAATGATATTCAAAGTCAAGCCGATGGCATAAAAGCAGAGCATCGAGAATATAAGCGCCACCGGCATCGTCAGGATGACCAGCGCCGGAGAGCGGAAGTCCCTCATAAAGAGGAATATTATGACGCTCGCCAGCAGGAGGGCGACGATAATGTTCTGCAACAGATTGTTGATGGTATATTCAAGAAGTTGCGTCTGGTCCCTTGTGATCTCGAACCTCAACTGAGGGTAGTCCTCCTTGAAGCTGTCCATCAGACCGTTCATAGCCGACTTCAGATCCGACATCTTCGCCTCGCTCTGTTTGATGACGGCAAGGCAGACGGCGTCCTCTCCGTCCGAGCGGACGAGGCCGGTCCGTTTGGCGGGATGAACCATCACCGTGGCAACGTCCTTTATCTGAAGGAGACGGCCTTCTTTCTTGAACCAGAGGTTGGCTATGTCTTCGCTGGAGGAGGCACGTGAGTCGAACTTGACATTATAGCGGTACTCTCCGTCACGGATTGTGAGGCTGCCGAGGCGGATGTTCGAGCTTCTGACGCAGCTCTCGAACTCGGATATCGTCATCCCCATCTGGAGGAGCTTGGATTCGTCCGGGATTATGAGAATCTCATCGCTGACAAGACCGCTGATGTCCACCATCGCGACTTCGGAGAGTTGCTCGATGCGTTTGCTGATCACGTCACGAGCAAAGCGGCTCATCTGGGGAAACGTCTCTCCAGCCGAGGTGATGTTGACGAAAAACGCCGGAATGTCCGTGGCGCTGGCTTTCAGAACCTTAGGGCGGGCGATTTCGCCAAGGCTGGACATTGACCGGTCTATCTTCTCATTGACCTCGATGAAAAGATAGTCGATGTCGGAACCGTGATTGAACGTGAGCCGGATCGTCCCGCTGCCGTCCTTGGCCTCGCTGACAATGTCCTCCAGCCCGTTGATCTGGATGAGCTGCTGGCGCAGAGGCTTCAGCACGCTCTCGTCCATCTCCCTGGCCGAAAGTTCCGAGGACGTGGCCTGCACCGTGATGTAAGGGATGTCCACGTCCGGAATCAGCGACACCGGCAGCAGACGGATGCTGACAATGCCCAACACGACGATGACAAGAGTTATCATCGTCACGGTTATCGGACGGTCAATCAAATGTTTAAGCATCGCCTATCGTTTTACCAGCACATCCGAGTTGTCGGCCAGATTGAGGTTACCGGAAACAATCACCTGGTCTCCTTCGTTCAGTTCGGCGTTCCTGTCCTTGTTGGCCTCAACGACATACGACTCGCCGTTGGAATAAAGGATCGTGACGTAGGTCCAGTGGGCCTTGCCGTCATCCGTACAGGTGAACAGCACGTCCAGATTGTCCCTGATCACCACCGCGCCGCGGGGCACGACAAGCTGTCCCGGAATTATTCTTTCCACAATCACCCTGACGTTCATTCCGTCAATCAGCGAGCCATCGTTCCGGACCTGCGCCGTGACAGAAATCTGCCCTTTCTCATCCACAAGCGGATTGATGGCGGTGACTTTCCCTGAATATTCCTTCGTCTCGTCGGCGAACGGGCGCACCTTCACCGGAAGTCCCACGGAGAGAAATGAATATTCCGACTCCATCACCGAGAAAGCGACCTCCAGCACACTGTCGTCCACAATTGTACAGAAAGCATCGGACGGTGTCTGGTCGAAAGGCTTCTGCTTGATGCCGGCGACACGCCCGGAGAAAGGAGCGCGGAGAACCGTCCCGGAAATCTCGTAGGCAGAGCGGTCCAAGGCATTTTTGGCGGCAGAGTAGCCCGACTTCATCTTCGCTGTGGCCAACAGGTCGGCAGGAACCGAAGTGGTGTCCCCGGCGGAATAGCCCTGCCCAACAAGGAAGTCGTACAGATCCAATTCAGCCTTCTGAAGCGAAAGTCTGGCGGATTCCTGTGACAGTTTCAAATCGGGACGATCAACAGTGGCGATCAAGGAACCTGCGGAGACATATTCTCCGTTCCTGACATTTATGGCGGCGATTTTTCCGGTTGTTCTGAACTGCAACGCACTTTTACGGCCGGCGACAAGCTTTCCGTTGGACAGAAGCTGGCGGGCAAAGTCCGTCTTTTCCAGTTTCATTACCGTAACCTCGTTTATCTGAGGAGTGTAGGTCAACTTCCCGTCCTTCGATTCCTCCGTTTTTTTGTTCCCGCCACAGGCCACGGCCATCATAGCGAGGCCGCAGACACAAAGAGGCACAAGTATATTCTTTAGCATATTCATTGATTCTGTATTATTCAACCATTTCCTTCACGCTGACATCAATGTCCTTTCCGGTGATGAAGTCGTAGAGGGTGTACTTCCGCAGGGTGTAGTAATAGTTCCAGAAGTTGGCGTAGTCGGTGATGTACTTGGTCATAGCGGACTCGTTGTCGTTCTGGGCATTCGTGAGATCAGTTACCGTGGCAGAGCCCCGGCGGAACTTGTCCATCATCAACTCGAACCTTTCCGAGGCTATCTCCATCGCCTTGCGGGAAGCCATACACTGCTGACGCTGGTTGTTGAACTGGCCGACAGCGGTGAATATCTTCCTGCGGTAGTCGTTCTCGCTCTGAAGGTTCTGAGCCTTGACAACCTCCTCGGCGGCCTTGGCCTTCTGCACCTTTCCCTTGCCAAGTCCCCAGTCGAAGATCGGCACGCTGAAAGTCAGTCCGACAACCTCCTGATTCAGAAGATCCTTATAGACATCCGGCAAGCCATCGCCGGTCTGGGACAAGCCGAAGCGAGCATTCAGGCTCATCGAGATACCTCTGTCCGCCTTGGCCTTCGCTACATTCGAGGCGGCGTTCAATTCATTTATCTGATTGTCAAGGCTGAACGTCGAGTTTTTCAAGGCTTTCTCCATCACCAGATCGTAGTCCATCAGAATGTCCGGCAGTGCATCGTCCACCACAGGCTCAACCTCAACCGATTCATCGTAGCCAAGAATGGAGTTCAGAGCCATCTGAGCCTGACGCACATTGACCAGACTCTCCCCTATCGAAATGCTGTCGTTCAGGGCGCGGAGTTCCAACTGGAGATATTCAGCCCTCGTGACGCTTCCGAGTTTCATCCTTTCAGCGGCCACGGAACGCATCTTCTCGGTGTTCTCGTAATTCGACTTCACAACCTCCTGATTCTTCAGGGCCTGGACAAGCGAGAAATATGCCGACACAGCATTGATCGTAACCTGCTCCATCGACTCGACATAGCGGCAACGGCCACGCTCATATTCCTTAGGCTCAATTAGTTTGTCCCATTTGAACTGATTGTAGGAGAAGAGCGGCTGGACGTAGCGGACCGTGACAGGCTGGGAGTACCAGGTCAGTTTCTTGTTGAGTCCGAACTGGTCGATGCGGGAAAGGTCGGAATAGACATAAAGTCTTCCGCCGGTGAAAGTGATGTTCTGAGCGACCTGAAGGCCGAGACTGTTCTGGAGGTTATAGGTGTCGGCATAGCGGAAGGAGCCGTCCTCGTAGCTTTGCAGCAAGGTAAGCGAGCGGTCGAAGTTCATCAGATTGCCGTACAACACAAGCGACGGCAGTCGGCTCGCCTGATAGGACCGGTACGCCCAGTAGGTCGAAACAAAGGCGTGTTTCGCCTCCAATGCCGCCACCGACTGGCTCCGCGCCGTCCCGATCGCCTCCGAAAGCGACATCCGCCGCTGCGCCCCGAGAGGTGCTGCCTCAAGAAGGAGAATGAATATTCCGACCGCAGCCGTGGTTATTCTATGGTTAAGGTTCATCGTAGCCTAACATTTTTAGTGCTCGCTAATTTACTGAATATTTTCCATAATGCGCATTATGATCATAGATTTCGCTCACTGAATCACAATCCCGACAATGTACTCCTCCGGCACAAGGCCGAAGTAGCGGCTGTCGTGGAAGTCGAGAACATTGCCTCAATTAGAAAATATCAATTGTTCCTAAAAAGTTTGATTGGTGTATCGTTAATATAGACCAATCTATCTCTTTCTACAAGCTGATTTCAGGTTTCGTAAAGCACTTGGCGTTTTCATAGTTTATAATTACGATCATCAATATCAACGCATTCGGTTTAGCGACAACTTCATTCGTCTCTTTTCAGACACTGAGGGTGACTTTATGTTCATAGCAATCACTACTATTGAATCATTTCACGAATATGTTCAAAATAATGTTCTGAAGCACTCTCCGAATATTTAGAAGTCACCATAATATTCGTAATCACATTCTCCTTCATAAGAAAATAAATGATCTCTTCAGCCCCCGCCCAATACGTATCTTCCAAAATATCACGAGAATATAGGTACATTGACATATTCGGAATGCCAAAAAACAACGCCTTAACATCTTTTACCCGATAATCCGGTGTCAAAATCCCGCATTTAATTTGCTCTGTTTCAGCAAAATTCCTAAAAAGTTCAGTTTCACGATCCAAACAAGCGGAGCAAGGATAGGACGGAATCACCATAATCAGCCTTGGAAGTGACTCAAAACCTACACTTGTATCCTCTAAAAGGTTCATTATCGCACACTGGTCTACTTCAATAAAATCATTTGTGATTCTGTCTACTTGTCCTTGACGTTCTCGCAGCATTATTAATGTTTTTGAATTAGCGTCACGCTCTTTTAGAATGCTCAAAAACAAAACAATATCAACAGCTAAGAATACTATTGCAAGAATCTGCCAAAAATGTTTTTCAAAACCTTCCATTTGCTCTTCTTTTCACTCTTTCAAATTCTGAGTCAAACATACTCATACCATCTCCAATTACGCCCACTCCACGCACAACTCCATTTCTGTCACAAATAGTGCCCCAGAGGACAGTATCTTTCATCCTGTTTCTCTTGCAGAACTCTCCCTTAGTGTCTAAAATCACAGGAAAATCACAATCGTACTGGTCCAGCTTCTTCCTCACTTTGGTGGTATCCTCCACATCTCCGTTTACATACACCAAGAGTTCCCAATCCGGATTCTCGGACATAATCTTGTCGATTTTCCCACGAGGTGTCCTGTTCAGCCATTCATTAATACAACCCGTGACCATATAAGCGTAAATCTTTTTCTTGGACAAGTCCGGACTATAGTTCTCAACAAGGCCGTGTCTATCAACTGCATAAAGCCCATCTTCCATCTTGACAGGTCTAATTTCACCATCATCGCAAGACAGTATAGTAATAGTCAAAAACAGGCACAACAGAATAGTCGTCATCTTATATCCTTTCATACCAATCAGTTCAGTTTATGTCATTATCAACAATCAGAACGGTTGACAACAAACGTGCCTACGACACACTTCTGATGTTCTTGAAATTTTGCAAGAATAATTCAACCCTGCATTCGGACAATGGGACATAGTCTGATAGACGCAGTAACTGCTATCAACATTTTTGTCTCCTATTTCTGTCATATTGTCTTCTGATCCCGCATTCAACACAGTAGATGTTGCCAAGCATACAGAAACCATAGCAAAAAGTACCAGCAATGACTTTAAAATCTTTTTCATAACTCACTAAATTTTACTGATTTTTAATATAACATTGAACTGATTGGTTATAAAAGGTTCAGTTTCGCAATAATATAGTTATCATCAACGCTCAAATTATCAAGAACTTCCGCATTTATCGCGAGTTTCTTCAAAGAGACAGGCAACGTGTTCATCAAAGCCGGATCCAACAGGCAGTACAGAACCCCATCCTTTACAGTTTGGAATGCGTTTGACATTACATCGGCTCCAACTTTACCTGCGAGAAACCAACACCATTGGTTTCTTACATACAGACCACAATATGTGTAAGCTTCAGTCTGTTTCTGAAGGGAGAAAGAGACAAATCTTCTATCCTCATCACAGATGTACCGATTAATCATAGCAAAATCTCTCCCCAAAAGAGATTCCATTGCCATAAACGAGTCGTCATACTCATAAAAGCTCTGTGGAATTGAATACTTTCCAAAATCGAAACGAGGGCCATCAATCATAGTCCCATTGCTATAGACTTTAATGATGTCAGAATATGAATCCACGGCATAAACAGAATCTTTAAGTTCTGAGAATATCTGTGCCGAAGGGGTATAATTCAACACCTTCTCATCAGATGGATAATACTCCGTTAAAGAATTCTCAGACAATAGCGCGAACCGACCTTTTTTGCCCGTTCCGTAACCATAGTATGACAAAATTCCGTCATCCGTAGCCCATGACATCGTCCCCAAATCCGTTTCATTCAGGATTTTAGAATCAATCATTTCCCCATCCAAAGTGAAGTGTTGGATCTTTGACGGAACTGAGAAAACATATATGACTGAGTCACGATATTGCACATCATTGATGTGGACATATTCTTCAGGGCCATTCCCTCGTTGTCCTATTTTATTGACAAAACGTCCATTCAAGGAATATCGGAAGACATTCCCATTTAGGTAATCCGTCAAAATATAAGAGTCCTCCACAATTGTCAAATCTATGGTCGTTCCCAAGAGATGCTCTCCATCAGTTTCCAAAGGGACAAATTCGATTGACTTAACCGCCTTCGTCAACGGATCAATCGAGTTGACAAAATCAACACGAATACTCTCATTTGTTTCTTCACGGCCTCCCGAGCAACCAATCGCAACTACGACTGGCAGGAGGATAAATTTTGATATCTTCATCACGCGACCTTGTGTAAAACGTATTATCTTCCAACGCAAAGTTATGCAAAAAGGTTAGTAATGCAATGAAAAATAGTTTAACTCTCAATCAATATAATTCACTTGTTTTTTTAGATGGTTACAAGTCGATTAAGATTCAGTGTTCACTTTGCGCTAACGATATTCATCGGTCAGAATCGTCTTTGCGTGCAGTCAAAGGAGCAAAAACTGGCGATAGTGCTCCTGTCGAAGGTAAAAAAGCATACTACGGCAACATTATATAGAAAAAATCCGTGGACGCTGTTCTGCATCCACGGATGATTATTCTGTCCCGTCACCAGGGATATTCCTTGTGAGTGTGGTTTAGAAGGCGAAACCTACTCCTATGTAGAAGGTGTTTCTGTGAACTTTGAGATTGTCTTTCCAATTATCGTGATCCTTGGTGTTGTTCTTGATGCATTTGGTGAGACCGAGGTCATAACCGGCACGAATCATAACAGCGTCAACGATGACGGCTGAAACGCCAAATCCCCACTGTGCGTCAAAACCCTTAAGTCCAGGATAGGTTAGACCCTTGCTGAACATATTACCACCGATTCCAAGATTGAAACGAGGGCCTGTGAAAGCGGAAAAACTGAAGTTCGCGTCAAAAGGAATGGTGTATTTAAGGTTCACTGGAATGCGGATGTAGTTGGCACGATAGGCCTTGGACTCTGATGTGAAAGCCATTGTACGATCCTTGCCATAGTGAAGGAAATAAAGACCAGGCTCAACTGTAAGGCCATCGATTGTTGAGAACGCATAGTCGTAGTTAACACCAAAATAGAATCCAGGCACGCTGCCGTCCATCACATACTTGGCATCTGATCCGGAAAGGCTGAAGGATGTGAATCCGCCGCCGGCTGTCCATTTCTGGGCTGAGGCGGTCGTTCCGATAAGCAGCATTGAGGCTGCAAGCACGATTGTAAAAAACTTTTTCATATTCGTAATGCTTTTACTGTTTTCAATCCGAAGTCAAAGATACGGCTTTTTATTCATTTATAAAAAGAGTTACCGAATCTCCGGGAGACCCAGATCCTTGAAAGTGCGAGGAGCCGGGGTCTTAGGGAGCGGCTTGCGGTCCTTGATCTGCTGTAGGGCAGTCTCGATGGCCTTGTCAAGCTGCTGATCCTCACCTGCATATTCCTTGATCGGGTCATTGTCAAGCAGGATGTCCGGATCGACGCCGTGGTTCTCAACAATCCACTGTCCCGTCTTGGCGTCGTAGTTCGTGAAGAACGGCACACGCACGTCTGTTCCGTCCATATATGGCAGCGAACCGCTGATGCCCACGATGCCGCCCCAGGTCCTTGTACCGATCACTGTTCCGAGGTTGTTGGCCTTGAAACTCCACGGGAAGAGGTCACCGTCGGAGGCGGAATATTTATTGATAAGCAGCACTTTAGGGCCGGTGTGCGTTCCCTCCGGGATGGTTCCGTTCTGATTGGAGTTCCTGTACATCGTCATTCTGTAAACCTTGCGGAGTAGCCTCTCTATGACCATCGGAGAGATATTTCCGCCACCGTTGCCGCGATCATCAATGATAAGAGCCTCCTTGTCCAGCTGAGGATAGTACCAACGGGCGAATTCATTCAGCCCCTCTGGCCCCATATCAGGAATATAGATGTAGCCGACCTTGCCGCCAGACTTCTCCTCAACGGTACGGATGTTCCTCATCACCCACTCGTAATGTTCGAGAGGATATTCATCGGAAATAGGTTTGACAACGACTTTGCGCCCGCCACCAGTAGCAGACTTGTTCACAGTCAGTTCAACGAGTTTGTCAGCCTTGCCGACGAGGAGGCTGTAGATGTTGTCAACATCCTTAAGCGACTGGCCGTCAATAGCAGTGATGAAGTCACCCTCGGAGATATTCATTCCTGGCTCGGTCAATGGGGAGCGGAGCTCGCTTCTGTAAACCGCGCCGGAATAGATGTGGTCGATCTTGAAATAGCCGCTCTTGTCCTTGCTCATCTTCGCTCCGAGAAGTCCCAGCGGGATGCGCTCCGGCTTAGGATAGTCGCCAGGATTCACGTAGGCGTGGCCGCTTGCAACCTCGCCGATCATCCCGCCGATCACATAGTTAAGATCAAGGCGGGTCTTGACATAAGGCAGGAGGGCGGCGTACTTTTCCTTGACGGCCTTCCAGTCGCGGCCGTGCATATTCTCAAGATAGTAGCCGTCGCGGAAAGCTCTCCAGACCTCGTCGAAGATCTGAGGCCACTCCTGGGCGTAGTCAACGGTCGTGTACATATTGTCAACGTCAATCTCTTCTCCACCGGCAACTTTGGCCGCAGGGAAATTGACAGCGGTCCATTTGCCCTTGGCGGTCGAGAGAGCCTTCTTGTCGCCAGGGCGGTAGATGACCATACCTTCGGAGCATTGCTCGGATTTGCCGGTCTCGAAATCAAACACCTGAGTGCCACGGCCGTCCCTGTACCAGAGTTTCTTGCCATCGCAGAAATATGAGCGGGAACCTCCGATAGGGAGCTTGATGGTCCTGTCAAGCAGGCCGTCCACATCAATCTTCACGTCCACGGATTTCTTGTCGGAAGCCTTTTTGTCATTGGAAGCCTTGGCATCCTTAGCGGTCTTTTTATCCTTGGAAGCCTCTGCCTGAACCGCATCACCTTCCTTTTCATCGGATGCATTCACCGACTCGCTGTCCGTAGGAAGCAACGGCGAAGGTGTGCCGGCCGCAAGCATAGTCATATAAACTCCGCTCCTGTCTGTGTAGGCATAGTTCCACTCGATCCAGCTGTAGATCGGACGGAAGTCCCTATCGGATGTGAATATCAAGTACTTGCCATCGGACGAGAATGTCGGCGAGCTGGAGTCGTACCACTTCTCCGTGACAGGATATTCCTTGCCGGAAGCGAGGTTATAGACATAGACCACGCTCATCTTGTTCGGTGCAGGGCGGCTGTAGGTAAGCCATTTGCTGTCAGGGGAATATTCAACATCCCGG
Source organism: bacterium (assembly GCA_963596515.1). Lineage (GTDB taxonomy): Bacteria > Bacteroidota > Bacteroidia > Bacteroidales > UBA932 > Cryptobacteroides. Next base: position 21,818 of record CAVBMN010000003.1, on the reverse strand, counting down.
ATCTCCTGTTCAGGGCATTGCAGCACCGTTCTGGCAGTCTTGGCAAACGGATCAACCTCAACGATGCGGTTCTTGCGATCGGTGTAAAGAATATGCTTGCTGTCCGGGCTCCATTGGAGGTCACGGATGTAGGTGTCGTTGTCCTTGGTGATCTGGACAGGTTCGCCGCCGGCAGCGACATCGTAGAGATAGACCTCGGTCTCCCCAGTTCCGTCACCGATGAAGGCAATGTACTTGCCGTCCGGACTCCAGTCGGCGCCGCGCTCATTCGAGCCCGGGGTCTTGGTGATGTTTCTGGTGATTCCCTTTCCGACAGGTACGTCGAAAACCTCTCCGCGTGCGGTCACGGCCATTCTCTTTCCGTCAGGGGAAAGGCTGAACGACGAGCGACCCTTCTTGCCGACATTCATCCTCTCCGCTCTCGCATAGACAAGATCTGAGCCGAGGGTGATGTGGATTTGCTCGGTGGATTTCGTGACCGGATCCAACTTGTAGAGGTAGCCACCCTTCTCAAACACAACGAGTTTGCCGTTGGTGCTCGGGAACTTCACGTCGTAGTCGTCGAAAGAGGTCACCTTGGCCGTGGCCTTGGTCTTCGTGTTGTAAACGAAAAGGTTCATCGTCATATCACGGTCGGAAGCGAAATAAATCTCGTCGCCGACCCACATAGGGAATATGTCCTGCGCCGGGTTGTCGGTGATCTTCTCGACCTTCTTGCCGTCATAGACCCAGATCTCGTCGGCCATTCCGCCACGGTAATATTTCCACGTTCGGAACTCCCTCATCACCCTGTTGTAGGCAAGTTTCTTTCCGTCAGGCGAATAGGAGCAGAAGCCTCCTTCCGGAAGCGGAATCTCCTTCGACATCCCGCCATTGACTGAAACAGTCCATAGTTTCCCGGAAAAGCCATCGCCTGTGCGATTTCTGAATATGATGTTCTTCCCGTCCGGGGTCCATCCCATCACAATGTTGTTAGGCCCCATCCTGTCACCGAGGTCATCACGTCCGTTGGTGGCCGTGTAGGTCAGGCGGACAGGCTCACCACCTTTCGCCGGAATGATGTAAACCTCTCGGTTGCCGTCATATTCCCCGGTAAAGGCGATTGTCTTTCCATCCGGTGAGTAGTGCGCAAACATCTCGTAGCCGATGTGCGAGGTCAGGCGGCGCGCCTCGCCGCCAGTCAGTGGAGCCGTGAACAGATCACCAGCATAGGAGAACACCACATCTGTCCCATTCGTTGCCGGGAACCTCAACAGTCTCGCCTCGTTGGTCGCTGGACCTGCTGTCGAAGCGACCGCCGAAAGCGTCATTCCTCCAAGAAGGAGAGTCAAAAATATTCTTTTCATAATATTAAGAAATTATAGTATTTCACGTGTCAGCCAAAGTTTCAGCAACGGATCCGAGAGAGTATATTCATTGCCAACCTTTGTAATTAAGTCCATTTCCAGAAGCTGTTTTGTCGCTGATTGAACCGAACTTGCGGACTTCAATCTATGCTTCTTCACAAACGCCGAGGTTGTCAGCCCTTTGGCAACGCCTTCTGAATGAATGGCATACAAAAGCTCCTTCTGCTGTTCCGTGATGAACGAAAGTTGTTCGCGGATACGTCTGGAACTCTCTTCGACAAACCTGTCAGCCATACTGTTCACGAGATCGACATCTGCTGTTCCTCCAGTTGGTGTCTCCGCGAACGCATCGTGCATTATCCTTTGCACATAAGCGGTAATTCCCTCGAACATATCGTATGCCTTGAGGACTCCCTTTTCCGTAACTGTCTTTCCATACCTTGCGAACAATTCTTGCGCAAACCGGACATAAACACTTCTGTCAATAGGTGCCATACTTAAATTGGTCGCACTCTGATAGAACGGCCTCTTTGCATCCAAAAAAATCTGGTCCATAATGCGCCTCTCGCTGCCTGAAAATATGAAATTAGAGTTGGATGAGCGCTGAATATTCGCCCTCAGAAGTGCCTCCACGCCCTTCTCCCGATACTTCACAACCTGCTGAAACTCATCAATGACAACTATGCAGCGCCTGTCAGCCTTTTCAAGATATTCGAATATTTCCTCAATGGTATATTCCGGAGCCGTGATGTCTCCCAAACGGAGGAATCCTTCCCGCAATAAAGAACGGATTATAGTATTTGTCCATATTTGCTTCCATCAAAGGCAAATATAGCAAAAATTATTCTGCCAAAATTATTTTGACAGAATAATTTTAACGAAATAAATCAGATTGATACCACCTTACGTGTACCAACAATTACCGGCTACCTGACAGAGAACCCTACAGGTTCGCCGGAGGCGGAGTCGGTGGCTACCCAGAGGTGGAAATCGCCTGGCTCCACTACATATTCATTGTTGATGTTCCAGAAGGCGAGGTCGGAGACCGGAAGCGAGAACTCAACAACTTTGGATTCCTCGGCATTTAAGCTAACCCTTTGGAAGCCTTTGAGTTCCTTGACTGGGCGGACGATGGAGCCGACGAGGTCACGAACGTAGAGCTGGGCGACCTCCGTGGCGGCATATTCTGTTCTACTCTATGATAGAGCCGGCCACGATGTTGGCCACGAGAGCGCGCAGACGGCCTACACCGCCTTTATCCTGAGGGTGAACCCTGTGGGTCAACAGGATGACCGCGGTCTTGCTCTCGGTGTCGATCACGATTGAGGTTCCCGTGTAGCCGGTGTGCATAATCGTGGTCTCCGGGTTGAGAAGATCACCGCGAAGGCCGCTGTGGGAGCTCTTCTTGTCCCAGCCGAGGGCACGGCCTACGGACGGATCGTTCTGTGACGGAATCGTGGTCATCAACCTTACCGTCGCCGGGCTGAGGATTCTGGTGGATTCCAAAGCATTTCCCTTTCTGTCTACGAGACAGCCGCCGTTCATAATGGCCGAACAGATGACAGACAGATCCTCAGCGTTAGAGAACACTCCGGCGTTGCCGGAATTGCCGCCCATAATCATACGTGCCATCGGGTCGTGTACCTGTGCTACCAACGGTTTCCCGTCCGCCTGCACCTCGGTAGGGGCACAGAGCCCGGCCAGTTCGGCCGAATTGCCGACCGCAGGAGTGTAGATCAACGGGAAGTAGCAGGTATGCCTCAGTCCGAGAACATCGAAGACATTCCTTTGGGCATATTCATAAAGTTTCTCTCCGGTCACTCTTTCGAGGATTCTCTGAAGAGTGACGAAGTTCAGGCAACTGTACATAAAGTCGGTGCCGGGGCGAAAGTTCCTCTTGACCTGAGCGGCGATGTACCATTCCATTTTCTCCGGGTTGTTCCCGCCATATTCCTTGACGAATGTGCCGGCGTTGATGTACGGAGTCAGGCCGGAGGAGTGTGACAGAAGGTCGCGGATGGTAATGTCCACAGTCTCGCCGCTTTCAGGATCCTTCCAAGGCTTGAAGTCAGGAATATACCTGTCAACATTGTCAGTAAGGCGCACATACCCGTTCTCTATCAACTGCATAAAGGCCAGCGTCGTGCCCACGCATTTGCTGACGGAGGCGAGGTCGAACAAGGTTCCGGTCGTCATCGGCTTCACGGTCGGAACAACGGATTTGTTCCCGTAAGCCTTCAGGTAAACAATCTCGTTGCCCCTGACGACTGAGAGCACAGCTCCCGGAATCTCCTTGGCCGTTATCGCGTCATTGATGACCCTGTCAACCTGCGCGAGTTTCACGGGGTTCATCCCGTGACGCTCCGGCGCATCCTGCCTCAAGGCACCCTGGGCAAAAACCGGAACCGCCAGCGATGCGGCCACGGCAAGAGCAATCAACTTCTTCATCTTGAATATATTCATACCAGTCACGAATGGTTGGTCTTAGAATATCAACGTGGCTTTGATCGGGTAATGGTCAGAGACGAAAGCCCTTTCCATATACTGTTTGGTTATGGTTTGATATTCAGTGCAGCTGCTGAATCCCTTGAACCAGATGTAGTCGATGATGTTGTCAGGAGAGGCCTTGCCCCATCCGTTGTAGGTGTTTATGTGGTCCGTTTTGACGGCGACCTCACGGGCGTTCTGCATAAATTTCTTGAGATCATCGAATTCCGGACGGTCTATCTTCATATTGAAGTCACCGGTCAGGATCATCGGGTAGTTTTCCGGATTGATGCTTGCGATTCTGTCCACGATCAGTTGAAGTCCGTTCTTGCGGGCCTCCCAGCCGACGTGGTCAAGATGCGTGTTCACATAGTAGAATTTCTTGCCGCTGGCCTTGTCCTTCAGCAAAGCCCAGGTCGCCGAACGATAGCAGGCGGCATCCCAACCCTTTGACGGCACCTCCGGAGTCTCCGAAAGCCAGAACGTTCCCCATTTGATCAGCTTGATGGTCTTCTTGTTGTAGAAGATGGCCATATGCTCTCCCTTATGCTTTCCGTCCTCGCGTCCGACTCCCACTCCCTTGTAGCCAGTGCAATACTGATTGAGGTAATCAAACTGGAAATCAAGTGCTTCCTGCACTCCGAATATGTCCGGTTTCTGATCCACAATCATCATCGCCGACGCCGGGTAACGGTACTGCCAGGAATTGGTTCCGTCATCAGCCTTTCCCACACGGATGTTGTAAGAGATCACTTTGATGTCAGCCGGTTTGTCTTTCTTGGCCGAAACATTGAACGGCAACGCCATAAATGCTGCCATAAGGGCGAAAATCACTTTTTTCATAACTTTATCTGTTTAATTATTATTCAAAGACAGTATGTGGACTACAAATTTAACAAATTGTGCTAATTTTGCCTTGGGAATGCAAAAAATTAATCGGTGAATATTCCCGCGGACGCACCGTTATATTCACACAAAATCAGAAAATCATCGCGGCTATGGCGGAAAAGACTTTTAATGAATATGGCAAAGTGCAGGCGATCGACCTGCTTTTCGAGGGCAACGGCTACTCTCGTCAGGAGAAAATAACCTTCGAGCCTTCGGCGGGAAGCACATTATGCTCCGCGTCAAGGCTTTTCGTGGAGGGTATGGATTTCGACCTCACATATTTCCCGCTCAAGCACCTTGGCTATAAGTGCGTTGTGGCCGTGGCCGGAGAGATTTACGCCTCGATGGCACACCCTCGCCTACTGTCAGTCAGGCTTGGAGTCTCCGCCAAACTGGATTTCAACCACATCAAGGATCTTTGGCTCGGAGTTGTGACAGCAGCCAAGGAGCACGGATTCACCGCTGTTGACCTGGACTTGGTGCCATCGCCGAACGGCTTGACTATCAGCATCTCCGCTGTCGGGGAAGAGTTCAAGTTGACAAAAGGGCGCACGGTCAAGGCAAGGAGTATGGATCTGGTCTGTGTGTCGGGCAGTCTCGGCGCGGCTTTCCTCGGCCAGCAGATTCTGGAACGGGAGAAGAAAGGGTTCGACAAGACCAAGGACGATTCCGTCCAGCCTCAGCTTGAGAAGTACAAGATGCTGATCGGCAGCTATCTCAAACCTGAACTCAACGCCTCTATCATCACAAGGCTGGAGGATTCGCAGATTTATCCTTCCAACGGTTATCTTGTCTCACACGGACTTTCGGACGCTGTGAAGAGACTCTCACGTGACTGCGGCCTTGGGGTCAAGATCTACGCCGACAAGATTCCTTTCGAGGGCAACAGCTTCGCCTCCGGCAAGGAACTGGACATCGACCCTATCTCCGCCGCTATGAACGGAGGGGACGATTTCAGACTCCTGTTCACGATTCCGATCCTCTCCGCTGAGAAGTTCCGTCGTGATTTCCAGACATTCGACATAATCGGTCACCTTGCCCAGCTGGAAGTCGGTTCGGTGCTTGTCACCCCTGACGGTCTGGAGCATCAGATCCTGGCCCAAGGCTGGAACGAATAATATAGTTTTTGCCCTAAGCAATCACGCCTATGAGATATGCCGGTTTTATTTTTCTGATCGCCGCATCCTTGACGGCTTTCGCTTCCTGCGACACTGGGTTGTTCAAGCAGATGGACGGTGCTTTGGACGAGGTTGAGCAAGGACTTGGCTACATCAACACCTTGGACACCAAGGATGTGCGCAAGATGGCCGACTGGTTTGACAGGCGCGGTGACGATGGACAGAAAGGGAGGGCTTTCTACTGCCTTGGACGCAATCAGTTCAACGACGGGGATTTCCCGGCGGCTATAGTCACCTACACCAAGGCTTTGGAATATTCAGTCAAGGCCGCGGACACCCTGCGTGTGGCCAGAATCTGCTATGATATGGCGCACACCTGCAACGCTTCCGGCAACTCGACGGACGAGATGATGTACCTTGCATGCGCCGCCGAGGCTTTCAAAGTAGCCGGTTTTCAGCGGGAATCCCAACAGGCGTTGCTGGAGATCGGCCAGGCGGAATCCGGTCTGGGAAGATACGGAGCCGCGGAGGACATATTCAAAAGCGTCCTTTTTGACGCTCACGAGATGCGGGACACACTTTTGGAGGCACGCTGCCTTGAGTCTTACGCCGCGCTTGCGGTCAGCAAGGACACCCTCGATCCCGCGTTGGCGATTGACTTGCTGAGCCGCGCCGCTGACGAATTGGGTTTTCATCTCTCATCCTCAGACAAAGGCATTCTGGCCTACGCCTATTCTGTCGCAGGGAAGTCCTCAGAATCCCAAAGATGGCTACAGGAAGCCCGCTCCACAGCCGAGACCGAGGCTGAAATGGCGGATGTGAATTTCCGTGAATATCAGATTGCCTCCCGTAGAGGTGACTCCTCAAAAGCCCTCACCGCCCTTGAGAAGGTTATGGAATATGCCAACCGCACTCACTCAGAAGCTCTTGCCGAAGCGGTCGCCGCCAGCCAGCGCGATTATATTCAAGGACAGGCAGAGGCGGACAGGGAAAGGCTTCACGCCGCCCGTCTGAGGCTTTGGGTGTTGGCACTCGGTTCCCTGCTGGCACTTGCCGCCATTGCCACCGTGTACTTTGTCCGCAAGGCCGAGGCCCAAAGAAAACTTGAGGTCGAAAAGGCTGAGACAGAGAAATATATGAATATCGCCGAAGACCTTCAGGCACGTCTATCCAGACCTGTCAGCAAGTCCGGGCAGAAGGATGTGGACAGATTCAACGTTTTGGAGCGCCTTTGCGAGCAGTACTATGTCTATGAAGGCACGGACAACCTCCAACCGAAGATCCTCAAGGAGGTGAAATCCATCGTCGAGGGTCTGCGCGGCGACAAGAAGGTGCAGAGAGGGCTTGAGAATATGCTCGATCAGACAATGGATGGCGTGATGACCCGTCTCCGTTCCGATTTTCCGTCCTGGAAGGAGGATGATTTCCTGTTGTTCTGTTTCACCGCGGCCGGATTCTCCAGCACGACAATCTCCGCCTTGATGGGTAAGGAGAAAAGTGTGGTCTATAACCGTGTCTGGCGCCTGAAAGGCCGCATCTCTTCCTCGGACTCTCCTCAGAAAGACTTCTTCCTCAGTGCGTTGGAGAAGAAATAACCGCATTTCTTTGAATATTTTGATTTATTTTCAAAAAAAGAATGGTACTATTCTGAAAATCTGCGTCATATTAATAAGGATGTGTCTGCGCGAACGTCTTCACCACATATAACAAACTAATAATCAAAATTATGTATGCGTAAGATATTCTTCGTGTCATCGCTTGTGATAGCCTTCTTATTAAGTGCTGTCTGTTTGGCGCAGGGTGGAAAGACTGTATTGGAAGAACTTGCTGTTGTACGCGAGATCTATGGAGTCCGGTTTGTCTATGATGCGGATTTAAACAGACTTTTGGATAAGGAATATGTCGGGGCCAATGTCAATGGCTTGGAACCGGACAGAGTTTTGGATGCTATCCTGAAAGGTACGGGAGTCTCCTGGGACAGACAGAATGACTATATTGTTTTGACATCGGCGTCTAAGGCTTCCGGCAACAGGTTGACTGTCAGTGGTTATGTTCTTGATTCTAAATCAGGTGAGCCTTTGATCGGTGCCGGAGTGAGGTCTGAGGTTGACGGTCGTGGAACCGTGTCGAACAATTACGGCTTTTATTCGCTCCGGATTCAGCAAGGCACCGTCCGACTCGAATGCTCGTATGTCGGCTATGAGACACAAAAACTATCGTTCAAAGCGGCCAAGGACACGGTCCTGAACATCAGGCTCAAGCCAGGCAACGTCCTTTCCGAGGCATCAATCACAGCCAGGAAGGAGTACGATGTCATCTCGCGGAGGCTCAGCGCGATTGACGTACCCATAGAACAGATCCGCCAGACGCCATCTGTCCTTGGAGAGGCGGACATAATGAAGACCTTGCAGCTTCTTCCCGGCGTTCAGGCGGGAACAAACGGGTTCGCCGGACTGTATGTCCGTGGCGGAGGTCCGGACGAGAATCTTCTGATGCTGGACGGAACGGCGCTGTACAATGCCGAGCATATGCTTGGTGTGTTCTCGATCTTTATGCCGGACGCTGTCAAGAAAGTCACCTTATACAAAGGGGCTTTCCCCGCAAGGTTCGGAGGCCGGGTCTCATCGGTTGTGGATGTCAGGACGAATAACGGGAACCTTGAGGAGCACAAAGGATCCGTCAGCGTGAGCGTGCTGAGCAGCAAGGCGCATCTCGAAGGGCCCATCGTCAAGGGCAAGGGATCATATTCATTCAGTGGAAGATTGATGCATTCGTTGTTCGCCCAGCCCATCATCAAAAGCTATGATGCCGACGACAAGTACAACTATTGGTTCTATGACCTGAACGGCAAGGTCACCTACAGGCTTGGAGACGATGACAGATTGTATCTCAATGTCTATAACGGTCTGGATAAAATGTACTATGACGGTCAGGCCAAAGGTAAGGATCCTCTGACGGACGATGAACCGGAATACGCCGATGGCTACAGATCGGTGGACTATGTCGACAAGACGAAGACCAGAATCCGGTGGGGCAACACCTTAGTTTCCGGACGTTGGAACCACGTTTTCAACAACAGGTTGTTCGCCAACACGACCGTGGCTTACAATCATTACCGGATGATGACCGACATCAAGGAAGGCTCTGAGACAACCTTTCTCCGAGACGGCGGATCCGCCGCCAAAGACAGCCTTGACGTGTCCTCGGTACGAATGAACTACAATTCAGGAATATGGGATCTCAACGCGAACGTGGATATTGATTTCATACCCTCGCCCTCACATCTGATAAGATTCGGCGGCGAATATATTTTCCACACATTCCGTCCGGAGAACCTTGCGATGAACCGCAGCGTCACCGGCAATGGAAAAGTCCTGCAGGACACCTGCTACCGCCAGACCTCGTCAGACGTGATCCGTGGCCACGATTTCTCGCTTTATGCCGAGGATGAATATTCTGTCACAGAATGCCTGTCGTTAAATCCCGGAGTGCGGTTGAATGTTTTTTCCGTAAACGGGAAGACATACTTTTCGCTTCAGCCCAGGGTCTCGGCAAGGTATGGATTCCGGAACGGGCTGGCTTTGAAGGCAGGATATTCAAGAATGTCCCAGAATGTGCACCTTTTGACTTCATCGCAGATTTCATTGCCGATGGATCTTTGGGTGCCGGTGACCAGCAAAGTCAAACCGGTTGTGTCTGATCAGTACTGTGTCGGATTGAGTTACAATGGCCTTAAAGGATGGGAAATGTCGCTTGAAGGTTACTACAAATCTTTGAAGAACGTTCTCGGGTACACAGACGGCTCTTCATTGCTGGGCAACACCGGAAATTGGCAGGACAGGGTTGTTATGGGAGACGGACGATCAATGGGTGTGGAGTTGTTCGTCAGGAAGATGTCCGGCAAGACTACCGGATGGCTTTCCTACACTTTGGCCAAGACAGACCGGAGATTCCCTGACGGATCCGTCGGCGGAGCGGACTGGTATCCCTACAAGTACGACCGCAGGCATTCCGCCGCTCTTGTGCTCAACCAAAAGATCGGCAAGAAGATTGACATAAACGGAACGTGGACATTCTCATCAGGTGGGGTTCTATCGATTCCGGAAAGGCAGACCGTCGTGCTTGACCCCGATTCCGGCAAACTGCACAGGGCGGATTTGTTTATGCGCAGAGGAAACTATCGGTTGCCTTCAAGCCACTGCCTTAGCATTGGTATGAATTACAGGAAAAAGAAAAAGCGCGGTGATAGCGTTTGGAACATCACTGTTTACAATGTCTATAACCAGAAAAACCCGGATCTGGTGTTCAATGACGTGAACTATACCGACTCTTATTACCAGTCCAAAGGATGTGTGAAGATAAAGAGCGTAACGATTATGCCGATCATTCCTTCGCTGGGTTACACTTATAATTTCTAAGGCTATGAGAAAGAAAATTATATTCATAATCATTATGTTATCCATCCTTCCTTCTTGTGTGAAAGAAGAAATCATAGAATCAAAGGATGATCGGGATATGATTCTCATCAATGCCCAGTTGTACGCCGCAGACACTGAGCATTCTGTCTATGTCGGGATAGGCAGCGCCAACACTGTCAGGCGGTTGACACTGGCCACGGTGACTTGCTCCGTCAATGGAGGAGAACCTGTGGAGGCGGAACTGAGCAATGTGCTTCACAGCACCAAAATACAATCCGAATACATATTCAAAGCGAATTTCTCTCCAGGCGATGTCGTCAGGATAACGGCGGCTTATGATGGGATGAAGGCCTCGGCAGAGGTCGTGGTTCCGAAGCCGGCTGGCGAGATCGTTCAGGTCGACAGTGTTATGAGAGGTGACAATATCTTCTTTACGGTCAAGGTCAAAGACAACTCTCCGGGACGTGACTACTACAGACTCCGTTTGAAGCATAATTATGTGGCCCGCCTGTATTCCAGTGAATGGACCTACACCGAAAGCCAGTCCGGATCGAACAATGTCACCTTGAGCAACGATAAGGATCCGATTCTCAGCGGAGGAAAGCTGGATGATACCTTTTTCGTGGAGAGTTCAAACAATAAATACTGTTTATTCCACGATAGTTTCTTCCAGCAAGGAACGTGTTCGATAAACGTGTCCGCCAAATTGAACGAGATGTACGGCCTTATCCTGAAAGGGGATTTCTCCTACGCGAAGGTCAAGAACCAGGCGGTGATGTCGTTGGTCAGCATTACAAGGAAGGAATATGATTACCTAAGCTACCTGAATGTCCTGGAGGATGCGGACTATGACTATTCCAACCTTCTTGAAAGTCTTGTGATTCAGAACAATGTCGAAGGAGGTCTGGGCTTTGTCAGCGTCTCGTCCGAGCACTCATTCCCGTTCAATCTGGAAGATACGGAATATTAAATATCTTTGTAACCACATTAAATACACTAAAATATGAGTAACCTTACAAAACGAGCCGCTATCGCGGCAACCCTGCTGCTTTCAATTTTTATCGCAGCGTGTTCTGTCAATGAAGATGAACAGAGACATCAGGTACTTCGTATTATTTTCAATACAATTTGAAGATGAACTGTGGGATACGGGCATATTGACTTTAATTGTGAGATATTATGAGATTTAAAGCATCGTTATGGTGTGTACTGACTTTTGTTATGATACACTCTGGTACAAGTTGTTCAGAAACCTCCGGAGAGGATGTTTTGGGAGATGATCCGGTGTATTCAGAATGTATGATAAGGGCATATTGTGATGCGGAGGCAATGGCGATAACGCAATTGATCGGGAATCCTAATTCTATCCGTTTGAGAAAAGCGGACCCTACCAGATTTCTTTCTACCCGTGAATGTGATTCATTGACAAAGAAATATCACGACTATCATTGGCAGAGAAAGGTTGCGTTATTTCACGAGTATACTGCATATTCCAACGAGTTTACGGGGGTAACTGTGATCAGTGATACGGATTTTAATGGCATACCTGCGGGGCAACCATTGGACTCAAAGATTCGCATAGTGGCTCTTTCTCCCTATAAATGGTTGAAAAGCGAAAGTCTCCTGACCTATGATTGGTCGGAGGCTCCTTCTGATTATGATGCGCAGAATGACCACGGTTGGTTATATTCTCGCTATTACTGGCATCTGCCTCCGGAAGTTTTCCCCGTGAACAAAACTCTAACAGATCTCGTCCCAGAAGACCTTCTGCTATTGTTTGAGGAATCACTGTATTTGTACTTCACCGAGACACCGGCAATCAAAAAGCATAATCTCAAGATCACGTTCAAGGATCCACGCAAGGATGTTGTGGCCGAAGGGACGGTAAAGTTTAAATGAGACTGTAAAGGATAGTGCTTGACTATTGATAACAATAATATCCTCCTGCCTGAAACGAGCAGGAGGATATTTACTTAATGGCTTTATTATCAGTCGTTGTTCATCTGCGTGATGTCTGGTTTCCATCGTTCGGAGTCACCGATGAGCCACTCGGCGTAGTAGTCAGCCATACGCCAGAAGAAATACTCGTTCATATCGCCGAAGCCGTGACGCTGGCCAGGGAGGATGAGCATATCGAACCTCTTGTTGGCGCGGATCAGGGCGTTGACCACACGGATGGTGTTGGCCGGGTGGACGTTGTTGTCAATGTCTCCGTGCACGAGCATCAAGTGGCCTTTCAGGTTTCCGGCGATCTCCGGATTGGTCTTGATGCTGTAAACGAACGTGGTGTCACCCTTGTCGATCTTCTCAAGGATTCCGTGATGCTGCTCGCTCCACCAGCGGTTGTAGATGCTGTTGTCGTGGTTGCCGGCGCAGGACACCGCCACCTTGAAAAAGTCCGGATATTTCAGGATCGCCGCCGTGCTCATGAATCCTCCGCCGGAATGCCCGTGGATGCCGACCCTGTCAAGGTCGATGAATGAATATCTCGCACCGAGCTGCTGGATGGCATATTTCTGATCCTCAAGGCCGTAGTCACGAAGATTGCCGTAGCCGTAGTTGTGGTACCACTTCGAGCGGTTAGGGTGTCCGCCACGGTTTCCGACAGTAATGACGATCATCCCCAGCTGGGCGAGCCTGTCCGTGCGGGTGAAGCCTCTGCTCCAGGAAATGTTGTTGGCCTCCACCTGAGGGCCGGGGTAAACATAGTCACAGATCGGATAGACCTTCGTGGAGTCGAAGTCATAAGGCTTGTACATCGCACCGTAGAGGTCTGTGACACCGTCAGCGGCCTTCACCTTGAACCTCTCCGGGAACTTGTAGCCGGCCTCGAACAGAAGGCTCAGGTCGGCGGTCTCAAGGTCGGCGATCCGCTTGCCGGCGGCTGAGAACAGAGCCACGGCAGGAGTCCAATCGACACGTGAATAGTTGGCCACGAAGTACTTGGCGTTATCGCTGGCTGTCGAGAGCACGTCCATATCGTTCATATCCAGCTGTTGGAGAGTGCCGCCTGTGAGCGGAACCCTGAATGTGTGCATCTGGTAAGGGTTCTCGTCCTTGTTCACGCCGCAGGCGCTCAGCAGGATGTAGCCCTCCTTCTCGTTCACTCCAAGGATGTCCTCCACGTGAAATGCCCCGTCGGTCAGGTTCTTGACCAATGTTCCGTCATTATTATAAAGGTATATGTTCGCCCATCCGTTGCGCTCCGACCAGTGGAGGATCTGCTTTCCGCCACCAATCAGGAACGGGGTCCGGTACTCGACATAAGTCCTTTCCCTCTCGGAGATGATGGTCTTTGTGGAATCGGAATCCACTCCAACCCAGCAGAGATCCAGCCTCTTGAGGTCACGGCTCTGGCGAACGAGATAGAACCCGGAGTTGTCGCCAAGCCACACGTTTTTCCAGAAATCCAGATAGTTGTCCTTGGCTGTCCTTTTGGCGCTTTGCAGCGAGACCTCCTGATCCTTGAACGCCTGGCTCTTGATCTGCCTTGCGGATGCCCCGGTGCGCGCATCATTCATCGTGAATATGTAAAGGTAGCCTTTCGGCCCCGGCTCACCAGGCATCTGGTACTTGTAGGTCTCCAGTTTAGGACGCTTGTCGCTCACGGAATTGATGACCCACAGATCATCCAACTTTCTGGTGTCCCATTTCATTGTGGCGAAACGCTTCGCGTCCGGTGACCAGACAAGTTCTCCCGGATAGTGTCTCTTGGTGGAGTCCGCCTCGGTGTCGCCGGCATAGTTGCCGTACCCGTAGCCGAACTGGCGGATGCCGTCCGTGGTCAGGCGATGTTCCACGATTGTGCTGTCCTTCTCGTCCTTGGCTGCTTTGCGGAGGCTGGTCGAATCCATCACCCAAAGATTGGAACCCTTGGCATAGACTCCAAACTCTCCGTTAGGAGCGATCGAGGCCCAACGCGGGTACTTGTCCTTCTCCTTCGCCACCGTGTCAAGCTTCGCCGTCGCAATCTCGTAGCGGAAATATGTCGTATCCCTGTCATTCTGAAGCCCGGAGATGATGTTGAAAGTGAACGCCTTGTCTTCCTTCAGTTCCAAATCCCTTATAGGAATATGCTTGGCCTCGAACGGGTAGCGGACAATCTCGGTGACCTGCATGGCGAGCCTGTCCATGTCGAACACCTCTGTCTTGGTTCCCTTGGCCGGGTCAACAATGTAGTAATGTGTTCCCTGCGGAGTCCTCCAACTGTACCAAAATTTGTCGCTGTCCTTGAACCAGTTAGGAGTGATCTGCGTGGAAAACACCATCTGATTGACCCTTTTCGCCGAAAACCTCTCGGCGAGAGCGTAATTGGCCTTCTGCGTCTGCGCGAATCCCGACGCGCAAAGAAGCAGCGCCGCGCATGCAAGTGCGAATTTCTTCTTCATGAATATTCTTGAATATTTTTATGGTAAAGATAGCGATTTTTTGGCAATTGCAACGTTTTGCCGGCTGAATCTGAAAGAATCTATCAGCTTGATGCTTTGTTAATTGAAGAATTATCCGTAAATTTGCAGCCCCAAAATGTTTGGGGGAAACATAAATATTAGATTTACAATCATTTATGCCTACAATTCAACAATTAGTTCGCAAAGGACGCGTGAGCATTGTCGCTCAGAGCAAGTCACGCGCGCTGGACGCATGTCCTCAGAAGAGGGGCGTATGTCTTCGTGTTTACACGACGACCCCTAAGAAGCCTAACTCAGCGATGAGAAAGGTTGCCAGGGTACGCCTTACCAACTCCAAAGAGGTCAATGCCTACATTCCGGGCGAGGGACACAACCTTCAGGAGCACAGCATCGTGCTGGTTCGTGGCGGTCGTGTGAAGGACCTCCCTGGTGTGCGTTACCACATCCTTAGAGGAGCTTTGGACACAGCTGGCGTAGAAGGAAGGACTCAGTCCCGTTCACTCTACGGAGCAAAGAGACCAAAGAAATCTAAGAAGTAGTCCGTTTCATTAATCTTTATCACCTTTAATTTTTACTCACAATGAGAAAATCGAAGCCTAAAAAGAGGATTCTACTTCCTGATCCTAAGTTTCACGATGTCGAGGTGACCCGCTTCGTGAACAATCTTATGTTGCAGGGGAAGAAGAGTATCGCGTATTCTATTTTTTACGATGCCATTGATATGGTAGGCGAGAAGATGAAGGATTCTGACAAGGCTCCTCTGGATATCTGGAGGAAGGCACTCGAAAACGTTACCCCTCAGATCGAGGTCAAGTCACGTCGTGTAGGAGGTGCAAACTTCCAGGTGCCTACTGAGTTGCGTCCGGAAAGGAAAGTCTCGCTCTCGATGAAGAACATGATCAACTTCGCCCGCAAGCGTTCCGGCCACTCAATGGCAGAAAAACTTTGTGCAGAGATCGTTGCCGCCTACAATAACGAAGGTGGTGCATTCAAGAGAAAAGAGGATATGCACAAGATGGCGGAGGCCAACAAGGCGTTCGCCCACTTCCGTTTCTAATTTTATTCGCAGATGGCTGCTAAAAGAGATCTTACTTACACAAGAAACATCGGCATCATGGCCCACATCGATGCCGGAAAGACGACTACATCCGAGCGTATTCTGTACTACACCGGAAAGACTCACAAGATCGGTGAGGTACACGAAGGGGCTGCCACAATGGACTGGATGGTTCAGGAGCAGGAGAGAGGTATCACCATCACTTCCGCCGCCACCACAGCGTTCTGGCATTACAACGGTCACGTTTATCAGATCAACCTGATCGACACTCCGGGTCACGTCGACTTCACCGTTGAGGTGGAGCGTTCGCTCCGTGTGCTCGACGGAACTGTCGCTACTTTCTGCGCCGTTGGACGCGTACAGCCTCAGTCTGAGACTGTTTGGCGTCAGGCCGACAAGTACGGCGTTCCGAAGATAGCATACGTGAACAAGATGGACCGTGTCGGCGCTGACTTCCTCGCCTGCGTTGAGGAAATCTACACTAAGCTCGGTGCCAAGGCTGTTCCGATCTGTCTCCCTATCGGAGCTGAGGACAAGTTCAAAGGCATCATCGACCTTATCTCCAGAAAGGCATATTACTATGATTCCGGAGAGGAATTGGTCAACTATGAAATAAAGGACGTTCCGGCGGATATGGCCGGAGAAGTCGAGAAATGGAGAGACAAACTCGTTGAGGCTGCCGCCGAATGCGACGAGGCTCTTATGGAGAAGTATTTCGAGAACCCTGACTCCCTCACCGAGGAAGAGATCATCGCCGCACTCCGCAAGGGAACAATCTCTATGCAGATCGTTCCGGCCTGCTGTGGTTCCTCCTTCAAGAACAAGGGTGTCCAGTTCCTCCTCGACGCTGTGATGCGTTACCTTCCTTCTCCGCTCGACAAGGGTGTCATCAAGGGTACGGATCCTAAGACCAACGAGGAAGAGGATCTTCTCCCTGACGCGACCCAGCCGTTCTGCGCTCTCGTTTTCAAGATCGCCACGGATCCGTTCGTTGGCCGTCTCGCCTTTATGAGAGTGTATTCAGGACGTGTTGACGCCGGTACTTATGTTTACAACGTCCGCACCGGAAAGAAGGAAAGAATCGCGCGTCTGTACCAGATGCACTCCAACCACCAGAACCCTATCGAGTTCGTGGAGGCCGGAGACATCTGCGCCGCCGTCGGATTCAAGGATCTCCGTACCGGAGACACCATCTGCAACGAGGATCATCAGATCGTGCTCGAATCAATGGAATTCCCTGATCCTGTTATCGGTATCGCTGTCGAGCCTAAGACCCAGGGTGACTTGGACAAGCTTGGCATCGCCCTTGGCAAGCTCGCTGAGGAGGATCCTACGTTCACCGTAAGGTCAGACCACGAGACCGGCCAGACAGTCATCAGCGGAATGGGTGAGCTTCACCTTGACATCATCGTGGACCGTCTCCGCCGTGAGTTCGGTGTCGAGATCAATCAGGGCGCTCCGCAGGTTAACTATAAGGAGGCCATCACCGCTACAGTACAGCACCGTGAGGTCTTCAAGAAGCAGACCGGCGGTCGTGGTAAGTTCGCCGACATCATCGTTGAGATCGGTCCTGCCGACGAAGGCGTCACAGGTCTTCAGTTCGACAACCAGGTCAAGGGTGGTAATATTCCTAAGGAATTCATCCCTTGCATCGAGAAAGGCTTCAAGTCAGCTATGGCTAATGGCGTTCTCGCTGGTTACGAGGTACAGTCAATGAAGGTTACAGTGCTCGATGGTTCCTTCCACCCTGTCGACTCAGACCAGCTTTCATTCGAAATGGCCGGCCGTCTGGCATTCCGCCACGCCTGCCCGAAGGCAAAGCCTGTTCTCCTTGAGCCTATCATGTCCCTTGAGGTTGTTACTCCTGAGGACTACATGGGTGACATCGTGGGTGACCTCAACCGTCGCCGCGGCCAGATTCAGGCCATGGACTCCACCGCGAACGGTGCGAGAATCGTAAGGGCCTTCGTTCCGCTCGCCGAGCAGTTCGGTTATGTGACGGTTCTGAGAACCCTCTCATCCGGCCGCGCGACCAGCACGATGACTTTCGACCACTATGCTGAGGTTCCTGCCAACCTGGCCAAGGACGTTATTGAGAAGAGCGGTTACAAGCTCTCTGATGATGACGAGTAAGTGTTAAATCGTAATTAAGTATTTTGATATGAGTCAAAAAATCAGAATAAAACTCAAATCATTCGATCACATGCTGGTTGACAAGTCAGCCGCTAAGATCGTGGACACCGTGAAGGCTACTGGCGCCAAGGTGAACGGTCCTATTCCGCTCCCTACCAACAAGAAGATCTTCACTGTCAATCGCTCGACCTTCGTCAACAAGAAGTCCCGCGAGCAGTTTGAGCTTAGCGCCTACAGCAGGCTTCTGGACATCGACGACAGCAATGCAAAGACCGTTGACGCCCTGATGAAGCTTGAGCTTCCTTCCGGCGTTGAGGTTGAGATCAAAGTCTGATAATTCAGATTGAGGACGGTGCGGTCTCAGAGGCCGCCACCGTTCAAGTAATATGCCCCGGCCATCAAGGTCGGGAACCGGTCCCATAGCTCAGTTGGTTAGAGCATCTGACTCATAATCAGGGGGTCGTAGGATCATGCCCTACTGGGACCACAAAGAGAAGAGACGCAAAATTTTTGCGTCTCTTCTCTTTGTGGTCCAAATTTACCATAGATTTTAGAACTGCAAACGCTCACCTTTGTAAAAATCAAGCAGTTTTGCGGAGAAGAGAAACTCGTAGCGAGCTCGGGCCAGATTCGATTCGGATTCCAGAAAACTGTCGCGAGCCTCATTGAACTCCGTGATGTTGGCTTTACCGTTCTCATACTTTGCCAGCACGAGCTCATACGACTCCTTGGCGCTGGCATCGGCATCCAGACTCGAACGGAACTTCTCCTGAGCGGCCACGGCGTTGTAGTAGGCCTGCTGGATCTCCTTGTAAAGGGTTTTCTTGCTGTTCTCCAGCTGCAACATTTGATTCGTTCTCGAAAGTTCGGCGGCACGGATCTGGTTGCGTGTCTGGAATCCCGAGAAGATCGGAATGCTGAGATTGAGTCCCAGATACTGGCTGAAATTGTTCTTGATCTGGTCGGCGAACGGGTTGCTGGAATGGCTGCTCATCGTGTAGTAGTTGGTTCCAAGACCACCGCTTGCCATAAGAGAAGGCAGACGTGCTCCCTTGGCGTTCCTTATTGAGTATTCAGTCGCGTCCAACCGGAACTGTTCCGCCTGGATTGACGGTTTGCATGCGACTGCCTGTGCGTAAATGCTTTCCGGGTCACTTAGAAGCAGCCCATCGACCGAAACCGAAGGCCGCACGATAGAAAATCCTTCAGGATTAGGCAGTTCCAGCAATTGGCTGAGATCCAGCAGCGACAACCGTAAACTGTTGGCAGCCTGTGTCTCGGACAAGCGACTCTGCCCAAATGCCGCCTTCTGCTGCGCCACCTGAACCTTGCTGGCCTTGCCGCTGGCTTCCATAGCCGAAAGCCTCTCGACCTGAAGCGAGTCGATGTTGACCTGATTGCGGGCCACATCCAAAAGCTCCATATTGTAGAGAATCTGCACGTAAGCCTGCGCCACCGCCACACTCACATCCTCGCGGGCTTTCTGGAAGTCCGCCGTCACGGCCTTGAGATTCAACTCATTGTACTTGATCGAGTTGTTTATCCTCAATCCTTGGAACACCGGAACCGAAGCCCCGAGACTGAGTCCTGTGCTGGTCGTGTTCGTATTGGAATATGTGTTGTCAGCTGTCAGGCCTCGTCCGAACGAGAAATTCTCGCTGGCGCTGGCGCTCACGTCCGGCAGACGGCTGTTCTTGGATGTGTTCAACTGGATTTCCTGCTGCTTGACCTGAATTTCCTGCTGCTTGAGGGAGATATTGTTCTCAAGCGCGTGCGCGATGCAGTCCTGAAGCGTCCACGGTCTGCCGTCCTGTGCGGAAAGCCCAACGGTCACCAGCCCCAGTGCGATCAATGAATATATTCTTTTCATAGCCCTACTTCTTTTCTGTAAATATCTGGTTTCCGCGAACTTTCTGATCCTTGCTCAGTCCGCTCTTCACTTCAATCTTAACCCCGTCGCTGAGACCTGTCGTCACCGGATGGCGTTTGTAATGTCCATCTCCCTCAGCTATATAGACAAATGTGGAATCGCTCTCGAAGGAAATCGCGGCCTCTGGCACAGCCAGAACTGAATCCACGTGCTCCAGTGTGATCTCAGCGTTCGCGCTGTAGCCCGAGCGTATCTTCACGCTGTCAAGTTGGCTGACCCGGGCCTTGATCTCGAACTGGTTGGCTCCATTGTTCTGCACGGCCTTCGGGGAGATATATTCAAGGACAGCGTCCATCTCCACACCCTGCACCGCGCCGATGGTGATTTTCATCTTCGTGCCTTCATCGACCTTTCCGACCTCGGTCTCGTCCAGATTGCCTTTGAATATCAGGTCGCTCATATCGGCCACCGTGGCGATGGTCGTCCCGTCATTAAATGTATTGCTCTGGATCACGGAGTTTCCGACCTTGACCGGCACGTCCAGAATCAGACCGGTGATCGTAGAGCGGATCAACGTCGAGCTGGCCGTGGCGTTGCGCTTTGACACACCGTCCCGTACAACCTCCAGAGACTCCTCTGCAGCTTCTTTCTCCTCCTTGGCCTGATCGAGCGCCTGACGCACTTGGTCATATTCCTCGGCGCTCACCAACTGCTTGTCGTAGAGTGCTTTCTCGCGGCCAAAGTTGGTCTGAGCCTGCTCCAGGTTCAATTCGGCGATTCGCAGACGGCTCTGCGCTGAACTGAGCGAGCCCATCTCCGGGATGACCTTCACCTTGGCGATCACCTCGCCTTCCTTGACCTGGTCTCCGGCCTCCTTGTAGATCTCGGAGATGATGCCGCTGATCTGCGGCTTGATGTTCACCTCGTCGCGCGGCTCGATGGTGCCGGTGATGAGGGTGGTCTTCTTGATGTCGGCGATCTCAGCAGAAAGCTCTTCGTAGCGGATTTCCTGCGGACGGGACTTTTTCCAAAGGAAGAAGAATGTTCCCGCGAACACCAGAATGATGGCGGCGAACAGAATGTACTTGAAATACTTTTTCATATTGTTTAACTTTTTATTTCCGAATATGTTTGATAATTCTTTATTCTTGAATATGCTTGTTCATCCTGAAATATCTTTGCTATTCATCCCTCATAGCGTCCACAGGCTTGACGCTCATCGCTCTGGCCGCAGGTGCCAGTCCAGCGATAACCCCGAGCGCCATAAGTCCGACCAGGGTTCCTACCGCTGTCCAGAAACTGATCTGGAACGGTGCCTGAAGGATGCCGTCCGTCGTGAAGGCCAACTCCAACCCTTGCAGTATCAGTACCGAGAACAACAGACCGAGCATTCCGGCCACGGCTGTCAGCAGGATGCTTTCCCAGATAATTTGCGAGAGGATCATCTTAGGGGTGGCTCCGATGGCCCTGCGGATTCCAATTTCGGTTGTGCGCTCACGCACCGTTACCATCATAATGTTCGAGACTCCGATGATTCCGGCCAGCAGGGTTCCGATTCCGATCAGCCAGATCAGGAAGTTCACACCTTTGAACAGACTGTCGATCATCATATAGAACATTTCGGTGTTGAGGACGGTAACCGCTTGTTCGTCAGTCGGATCAATGTAGTGGTTGCTTGCGACCGCCCTTCTGATCTTAGGAATGATGTCGCTCATCACCACACCTTCCTTCGCCGTGACCGCCATAACCTGCACCTTGTCACCCATATTATAGACCGCCTGCACAACCGAAATCGGTATCACGATGGCTTCGGTCTGTCTGCCTCCGAAACTGATGACACTGTGCTCGTTATAGTCAACTCCGATAACCTGATAATAAGCCGGGCCGATCTTGATCCTTGTTCCGCACGGGTCAAATCCCTTGGAATAAAGGTTTTCGTAAACCTGCTTTCCGATCACGCAGACCTTGCGTTTCTGCGCCACGTCCATATCATTGATGTAACGGCCATAGACTATCGTTGGTGTCTCTATCTTGGCGAAGTCGGCCTTCAATCCCTTGACGTTGCATCTGGATGACTTGTCCTCGTAGGTGG
>CAVBMN010000002.1:0-69681 GCA_963596515.1 bacterium | reverse complement strand
AGCTCATCAAGTACATAGAGGACTACAAGCTTTATGAATATGACACAATGACTTACGAGGAGTCGGAACGTGTCGCGGAGTCAGTCGAGAAAAACGCCGTGGCCGTTCGTGGGGATTCCAAGGTGGATTCCGGCAAGAAACCGGCCGCGGTCAAGAAAGATAAGGTGAAGAAAGACCGTAAGGCTCGCAGAGTCAAAAAGAAGCGTGTCAAGGAGGATCCCGTGTCTGACGTGATTCCGGCCTCGCCTCTATCATTGGAGGAGCCTAAGAGAATTGACAAGAGCGGTTTGGAGGTGTTCAGTTTCTCGTTGACCAGGGAAGCATATTCCCGTAATGGGGTTCCGTTCATAACTTCGGTGGAAGGGGAGACATATTCAAGCATCGCCCAGTCTTATCATCTTTATTTGAATGAGTTGTTGAGATTCAATGACTTGACTCGCCCCGAGGAACTTTTGCCCGGTACTGTTGTCTATCTGCAGGCGAAGAAAAACCAGTCGGAGAAGGGACTTGACAAATACATCGTGGGTTGCGACGATGAGTCTCTGCGTGACATCTGCCAGCGCTTCGCCGTGAAGATGTCCAGTGTGATGAAGATGAACGGATTCTCAATCGGTTATGAACCTCGTGAGGGTGACACCATCATCCTTCGCGGCAAGAAGGTGAAGAAGTGATGAAGATTTGGAAGTTGATTGTTTTGGTCGCCGCGTTGTTGGTGATTGTGGTTCTGAGTGCTGTCGGTGGTCGTTGGTATGCTGACAACCGCAAGCCGAATTTTACCGGGAAGGCGGATTTGTATGTCCGTCCGCAGATGACTGTCGATGAGGTGCTTGCGCAGATTCCCGACAGCATTGTCATCAATCATCGCAGTCTGGCTCGTGTCGTCCGGAAAGAGTTGTCGGACAACGATTTGAAGCCGGGACACTATGTCGTGGAGAAAAACAAGCCGAGCGTCTATCTGGTCCGGATGCTGAGAAACGGCTGGCAGACACCTGTGAATTTGGTGCTTTCCGGCACGATGAGGCTCAAGGGCAGGATCGCCCGCAAGATTGCCAACCAGATGATGCTGGATTCCGCCGAGGTGGCCGACGCTCTGAATGATTCGTTGTTGCTCGCCGGTTACGGCTTCACTCCGTCCGATGTGTTCTCTCTGATCATTCCAAACACCTATCAGGTTTACTGGACCGCCTCAATGAAAGACATTCTGGACAAGCAGAGAGCCGCCTACGATGCTTTTTGGACCACGGAGAACGTCGCCAAAGCCGAGGCTCAGGGCCTGACCCCGAAGCAGGTCTCGATCGTGGCCTCCATAGTAAAGAGCGAATCGAACTATGCTCCTGAATATTCCTCCATCGCCGGTGTGTACCTTAACCGTCTGCATCAGGGGATGAGGCTTCAGGCCGACCCTACGGTGGCTTTCTGCTATGGCTACACGCTAAACAGGATTCTGCTCAAGCATCTGGAGTTCGATTCCCCGTACAACACCTATCTGCACGACGGCCTCCCTCCCGGTCCGATCTGCGTTCCTGACAGACCGAGTCTTGAAGCCGTCCTGAATCCTGACCGTCACGGCTACCTGTATTTCTGCGCCAGTGCCGCGATGGACGGCACCCACAAGTTCGCAGCCACCTATTCCGAGCACCTCCGCAACGCCCGTGAGTTCCAGCGCGCCCTTGATGCCCGCCGCACGCAATAGGTTAAGTGTAATATTCATAAACTTTACTTTGTAAATATTAAAGTGTTTATTGCGATAAACAAATCTATCGTAAATCTGTTTATTGTAATAAACAAATTCAATGGCGCCGGTCCCGGATTAACTGAAGATATAGGCGAACGATCTGTCGGTGTGGAAATCAACCTCAGTCGAGAACTTTGGCAGCTTTCTTCAAGTCCTCTTTGTCAGGTGTAAATATATGGTTCAGCACACCGACAGAAACGATCTTTGTCTTGCCATCGTATGTGATGGTGCCAATACTGCAAACGAAGTAATTATCGACTTTCAGCAGATTATCAATGACAAGGCCTCCCAGTCCGGTTCCGATCATTGAACCTAACATAATAACCCCGGAGTCACTTTCATTGCTTGACAATTCTTCTGTGAGAGCCGTGTTCAAGACTTCTTTCAGAGCTGCCGAATGCGATGCTTTGTCCGGACAGGTGACAACGCATATACCTGCGATAGCCACCAACACTAAAATAAGTAACAGTAACCTTTTCATACGACTACGTTTAGTTATAAATATTTGTTTAACTCGGTAACCAGCTGATGAACAGTTGTTGACGATTCTTCCGCCGCCGGATTGCCCGCAGAAATCTCAGTAAGAACAACCTCGGCGTTCTTTATCGCTTGTGGCTGACGTGACAGCAGACTGTTATATAAATCCGATGCGAATCCTTCCTTTTTGCTGTACTCCATACCAAGAAGTTTGCTCAGCATATCAGCATAGGTGTTTCTGTGAATATGACCGCGATAAGGGTAGAAATGCAGAAGAAACCAGAATTCAAAGGATTGGTTGCTATATGCCACCCTGAAGCCGTTGCTCTCTGCCAGTTTAATGGCCATATTGAAGTCTCTTGCAGGAAAATCATCTTTGTCAAACACGACCCAACACTGGTCATAAACTTTTCTTTTGAGTTTGTCAGTATCCCTGATGCTTATTGCTTTATGCACAAGGCTTAGGGTGTTCATCGCCTGACCGACAGTTCTTACTGTCGCTGTGGTAAGCCGAAATGCCTTGAAATAGTCTGGCTCTGTGCATTCTCCTTCGCAGACAATCAAAAAAGACTGCTTGATGTCCCTTAATCCCTGTCGACGGACCAAGTTGCTTGATGAATGTCTCTTCAATGATGTCTTTCTCATAGTCATCTGCTCCTCTCAAAAACCTTTTCTATTTCACCTAAAATAGGCGTAGCGCCATATCTTCCGTTAATATAGTCTCGGTCAAAGGCGGCATTGCTCCTCACCTTATATTCTACAAGAGAATATAAAGAAGTAGCACCAAATCCGTCCTTTTGAGTGAACCAGATCTGATCTCTCCTCAGCAGACCTGCACCAAGAAGGGAGGTGTCGTGCGTGGTAAATAATAATTGCGCACCATTAGGGTTCGTCTTGGATGAATTGAACAATGTGATGATTTTACGGACAAGTAATGGATGAAGTTTTGAGTCAAGCTCATCAACAACAACTCTCTTCCCATTATCTAAAGCATCAATAATTGGATATGCCAATGAAAAATACTTGATAGTTCCTTCTGACTCATTATTATTGAACGAGAAAGAAACATTTCCGGAGTCACGGCCATCCGCATCAAATTGACGATGACTGCTGACTATTCTGTTGTCAATCTTTGATATGTTATCAATACCAAGGTCTGCGTAACGTGCAAATTCAGTAATCCTCTCCCTTACTTTATCATCATCCAGATGCTTTATCGCCTGTTCCCATAGATATTCATCCTCGCTGCAGAAAATCACTTGAGTGCCAGACAGCCAACTGAGTATCTCAACAGCTTTAGGATCGTTAAATTGTGCCGCTGTGGACAGGGCAAGAGCATTGTCCCGGATCATCTTTTTATCGACAATTTCTTGTATCAGAGGACATTTTGAGTGAACCGATATCGATCCATTCTCACGATAGAACAACTCTACCTCCTTCGCACGTTTCTTGTTCGCCCGCTGATACAGCCACTCTTCCTTGACAGACTTTCTATCAACCTCAAATCCAAACCTATAGACAAAGTCACCAATCAGGAAAGTCGCCTCCATAAAAGTCGGAGCATTTTCTGTCTGTACATTAAGACGAAATCCCTCGACATCAATCGGTGTCCCGGCTTGACTATTGATGAACGAGTCTGTGATAAAGCGTTTATAAAAGGATAATGCTTTCAATATGTTTGACTTACCAGAGGCATTGGCACCATAAATCACGGCACTGCGAAGAATGGACAAGCCAATCTCCGGTTCACTTATCAGGTCATTCTCTTCCGGCAGCGACTCCTTGAGAGTTGAAGCGACAAATGAGAACTCCGCCCTATCCTTTAGCGAAAGAAAATTTTCTACACAAAATTTCAGAATCATTTATTTAACTATGATTTATGTAAAATTTTGACAAATTTAAGACTTTTCCGCAAGAAATCGTGTAAGCTTTGACAAAAATATATTTTTCTGACTGACAAGTCAAGATGATAAACCAAATCTTAAAAGTTAATGTCGTAAAATTATATGTAATCGGATGATGAAATCGATCTTGTGACAAAGCCAGCAAAAACAAATTCCCGAATTTTGCACGTTACCAAAATTCGGGAATTTGTTTTTGCTGGCTCCTACAGAGCCTGAAATGAACTTAGATCTCGCTGCCGGTGAACTGTCCGATGAAGTAGATGGCACCGGTGCTGGACTCGCTGATGATGTAAACGAACGGTCTGTCGGCGTGGAACTCGACCTGACGAGGTTCCGGGGCGAGGGCTGACATCGTCATAATCGCTCCGGTTACGGCGGCCGCTTTCGTGCCCTCCTCGCTGACCTCTATCTTGGCCTTCTGGAACATCTTGGAAACGAACATATTCCCGTCTGACAGTTTGCTGAAGTCCGCTGATGGCTTGAACATTGTCGGTGCGCCAAGACTTGAGATGACATCATTCAATGGTTGCTCGACCGTGGTCGTGAACTTAGGCAACTTGAGGTCAACCTTGCAGTTCTCCATCGAACGGCCCAATGTGGCAAGTTCCTTGGCACTCACCACCTTCATCATCTCCTGGATCGACTTGTCGGCGTTCGGCAGAAGCATCGTCATCGCAAACGAACCGTTACCGTAAGGAATCCTTATCGCTGAATATGTCTTGTTGGATGTGTAGAGATATTCATCGGTCTTGTGCATCATCTTGACTTTCTTGATGTCGCGGGTGTAGCCTTGGAAACGCTCCTGCTTGGTGTTCTTCGCTTCGAACTTGTCCGTCCAGGAACCGTTGAAGTAGATCGCGTTCATCAGGTAGGCCACGGCGCTCGGCTCAACCCTGTCGATCATCTGAGGGATCATCCCGTCCGTGTGCTTTGAGCACCAATCGTTGATGATGCCTGCGCTCTTCTGTGAGGTGAAGTCCAGATTCTCGACCTCAGCCTTGTACCAGTCACTCACGACGCTGGCATATTCATCCTTGATCTTGTTGTTCTTGTTGACCGCGATGTAGTCGGCGATGCTGACGGTCGTGGAAGGATCCAAAGTCTTGGCTTTCTTGATGAGGTAGCCGTAAAGCGCGTTGATCTCGTCCATTGTGCCGCCGGTGAACCCGAGCGTGTTCAGGATCTCCTGCCTTGTCGCACCGTCCGCCCCGTTGGCCAGCATCGACATCAACCCGCTGACGCTCAGCGGAGAAATAACCTTTGAATCCATCCCGGACACCTTGTTGAACAAATTGAGGGCGAAGGTGTTGTTCTTCGCCAAAAGTTCCCTCTGACCGTCCGTCAGAATCAGGAAGCCACTGTCGATATTCTCCATTCCGTCTCCTCTGCTGATTACCAGGTTGTCACTCTTGCCGCTCTTTTTGGCTGTGCCGCACGACACCATCATAGCCGCCATTCCCGAAAGCATAACCAATCTTGTTGTTTTATTCATTTCACACTCACTTTTTTCCGTCAGGCAGGCAATCACCTTCCGTGAATATATTCGTTCAAGCGGCTATTGCCCGCCGCGCTAACTAACCAACTCCCTAAATCCAGCAAGAACCGTTCCTTGCATCACCTCCCTGCAATATTCTTTATGAATATCCCACCTTTGCCACCGATTTCCCCTCGTTCTCCCTGGCCTCGCACTTTTGCTTAATGAATATTCAAACTAAAATTTCATTTTTCCGTCCGTTTTTTTTGCGTAATCTGTAACGAATTGTTTTATAGGTGATAGCGATTTCCTGCTAGTCAAAATTAGAGGGCGGAGTCTTCTATGTGCTTGAAAATCAGTAGGTGATCGCCCACGTGTAGTCTATTAACCCTTTATGGAATCCTGTCCGCTAAGCATACGTGATATGGCCTTGGCGAGGCGCAGGTCGGGCTCAGTGAAATGGTTGCCAGGGTTGATCTCAAAGCAGTGAGGAATAGCTTGCCCGTCAAGCAGTTCTAAGATCTTGTCCGTGCATTCTCCCACACGACTCATCACCGGGTGCCTCGTGCCGCTTTCGTTGTCACCGAGTGAAAGTGACACGAAATTCGGTCGCCCGACCATCGGGTGCGCGACGGCATATTTAATGAACTCTGGATACCAGAAAGAGGCGGAGCCACAGGCTATCCGTGCGAAGCGATCGGTCTTCCAGACGCTCCAGAGGGCGAAAAGTCCGGCCAATGAATATCCTGCCAGTGCGTTGTAAAGCGGTGGCGCCGGCAGTTTGGTCTCCACTTCAGGCATAGTTCTGTCCAGCAGTTCCGCAAGATGCCGTTCGGCGTTTCCCTTGAATGGAGGTTGCCCCTTACGGACTCCCGGTGCCATCCACGGAGTCAACTCGCCTTCGAAATCGAAATCGTAAACCGATACGAGATTGAAGTCCTGGCAGCCGATCCGTCCGCACGCCTCCCAGACATTGTGCCCGTCTCCGGCTACCGAATGAATATAAACCGTCGGAAGCGGCATCTTACCTCCGCACCAGATTCTGACCTTTTCCATATCGCCCGCAATTTACGAATTAATCAGTGAATATCGCTGTCCAGTCTTTTAGGAAAATTATATAGCCGTTGACTTTCTTTTGCCATAAAATGCAGATGGTTAAGTAATTAAGATAAGAGAATCCCACTGCTAAATCTTTGCTTCTTAGTCTTATCTTGGTTGTTTGCTGAATATTTTTTTCAAAAAAAATCAAACTACGCAAATAGGTTTCGTACTTGGTCCTTTACTTTGCACTCGAAACGAAAACACAACGGTTGCCGTAGTGGAGAGATACTTCGTCAACTTATCATTTGCTGTGTTGCCCTCGTATAAGGGGCGCACATTAAAAAAGGCTCTTCACGCTTGTCGCACCGTTTTTTTTATATCCAGGAATATGAGTTATAACGCAATCCTTAAGAATGAAAACCGGATCGTCAATTATGAGGGCGAGGCAGCGTTTGCGATGACACCGGAGATGGAACTGTACACCACGGCGGTGACGGCTTCCCTCTCCGGAAAGTTTTACGAGACAACGAATGAGCTTGTTGAAAGGATTGCGTGTCTGGTACCGAAAGTATCTCCGGAGTTTGTCGCGAGATTGGCCGTTTATACACGGAACGAAATGAATCTTAGAAGCATACCATTGCTTCTGATCGTGGAACTGGCGAAATGCCACAATGGAGACAACCTTGTCAGCAAAACCATCGCCAAGACGGTTTTGAGAGCGGATGAGATCAGCGAGCTGCTTGTCTGTTACCAATGGAGGAACCCGTCATCCGGTGCGAAGAAACTTGGCAGATTGTCACGCCAGATTCAGGATGGCCTGAAAAAGGCGTTTAACAGGTTTGATGAATATCAATTCGCGAAATACGATAGAGCGAACCAGTCGGTGAAACTTCGTGATGCTCTGTTTCTCGTTCATCCTAAGGCGGATAGCCCAGAGAAACAGGCAATTTTCGACAGGATCGCTAATGGCACGCTGATGACCCCGTACACTTGGGAAACGCAGTTGTCCGAGCTCGGACAGAAGCATTTTGCCCCGGAAGAGAAGGTCACGGCTCTCAAAACCTTGTGGGAAGAGCTGTTGGACAGCGGAAAGCTTGGTTATATGGCCCTCCTGAGAAATCTTAGGAATATTCTGGGGGCAGGTGTGTCCGTGCGGCATATCAAAGATTTATGCGCAAGGTTGTCAGATCCTGTTCAAGTGAAAAATTCCAGACAACTGCCTTTCCGGTTTCTCGCCGCCTATATAAGGGGCACAGAACGAAATGTACTTCGTAGTTGAGAGGGTGGAATGATTGTATATTGCTACGATGTAGAGAGTTAGGAGGATTTGAGAATGTAAAGTGGCGAAAAACGAAATGTTACAAAGGCGCACAAAAAGTTTACATTTGAGGGGAATTTGAACGGTCGTTTGAACGATTGTTTTACATTGCCGAGAAAAAGGGCTACGGAGGCCTGATTTCTCGGCTTTTTCCGTTTATGTGATAACGGACAATTCGCTGTCTGAAATGCATTAAAAGGCGATTTTACGAGATCTTACAGGAATGTTAGTGTAACAAGTACAATCATAGAACACCATTTGAGAAACCGTTCAAATGATTTATAATATGGTGACAATTATCTAATATGTGGCTAGGTTTCTAGTCAGGCAAAATTGAATTAAGACGGACACTTAGACGGACATTAAGACGGACACTTATATGGAAATATCAAAACGAAATGTGTCAAATAAACGGACATTAAGACGGACAAAATTAGGCTACTAATGAGAGAAATAATGCCCTAAATCGTCCAATAATGTCTGGATAATGCTAATATAAAACGATTAATAGATACCCTTAACATCCTAATAACTGAGCTCGAATTCCTCTCAAATGGCGTTCAATTAGCGTCTTAACGGTGAGGAGGGCTTGAAAAAGTGTGCGGGATTACTTATCTTGTCGAAAATTGGCAAGATGGACAGGCTTCATAAAAGATATTACACATACCGCATTGTGTTTGGATTGTATGAGATTCTCATATTACCACTTAGATTATTAAGATTGCTACTCACCTTTCTTCACGATAATGTGACGGATAATATTAATTGCTATTTTTGTAATTGGGTAAGGAATGGTCGGGACAGCGAATAGTCGCTGTACTGTCGAACTTGAACATACCGGCCAATAATTCACCTGTTGAAAAAGATGTTGAAACCTAATATGATTGCTAAGATTAAGTTGCGGCTGAAGATGGCGCTTCATTGCCTAACAGGAAGAAAAGGATTGCAGAAAGTCGCAGGTCTTAAAGCCGGGAAGATAGAGAGTGCATCGGACGATTTCCGCCAGCAGATTGACAATGTCGATCCACTGATGATTGACTATGCAATCGCCGAAGGAAAGGAAGCGATTGAGTCTATTTCAACCTCTGTTGATTCAACACAGAACAAGGTTATCACCATCGTTGGGTGGATGATCGCTGCTCTGATCTCACTCTCAGGGGTTCTTGTCGTCCAATTGGCTGCCATAGACAAGGATGTAAGAATGGTAATAATAAATTTGTATTCGATTTTTGCCATAGGTGTGCCCGCGGTCATTATGATAAGGGGAATTTTGTATAAGGTGGAACTTTACACAAAAGGGTACCGGCCATCCAAACTATTGGATAAGGATGTTATTAAATGGATAAATCAGAATTGTACAACATCTGACGATAAACTAAACTCTCTAAAATCAATGTATCTGGAAAAGATTCAGATGATGTTGGATGCCGATTATAAAATAATGCGGCAGGTGGTCAACACATACCGCATAGGTGTCCGCACTTTGGTCTTTACGTTACTATTTGGAATTTTTCTTGTCTGCCTGATCTTTGCTATTTGGCCTAGTTAGTTTACCGCCTTTTCCTAAGGTGATAGTCGGTTCAGGATCTGGAATGACAGGCCGGCTGCTTGGGTCCCCAGAATTGTTGTTTGTTTCGCTCATAATGTATTGAATTATCGTAATTATTCCATTGTGTGAAAGGTTATCGAGGCTTTTACGATGGCGAGAGCCTGGATACTGGAGAGTGGGATGTCTTTGGGCTGGAAGCGGTCGTTGTGACTTACGAGGCGTATGCAATCTGGGCTGTCAGACTTTTGGACATATTTGACTACGGTGAAGAAGTCGCCTCCTGCTGTGAACGAGACCAGGTAGATCTGTCCCCAGAGGATGCTGTCGATGGACAGCGCAAGTCTCTTGAATATTATGATGTCACCTGACTTGAGGAGAGGTGTCATCGACTCTCCCCTCACATAGATCGCACCGTCAACCGGTGGAAGGTTAGGAATTCGAAGATAGTCCTCAGGATTAATATGATTGTCATTGAAAATCGCCATAAGGCCGGCCGTTGCGTTCAGATCATAAAGAGGTATATTCTGAGATTCCAACTTACGATCAGATTGGAGAGCAAATGTATGCAACGGAGTCACTTCCGTAGATATACTTTCGAGCATTTCACCTTCACCTGTAAGAAGCCAATATGCTGAAATACCATATTTAGAAGATAAGCCAGCCATAATCTCAGTTCCTGCATTCATTCGATTATACAGAATTTCTGAAAACTTCGATGGTGATAATCCTAGAGCGTTTGCCAAGGAGGATTTCTTTAAGTTTGGTGTATTTGCCAATAACCATTCTATAGCTTTTAAAACCCTATTATTTATCAAGTCTTTGTTCATTTCATATAAATTCTGTGAAGAATTTCAGAAAAATACTATTATTTTTCAGAAATTCTGTATATTTGCATCGTGCTTTACGCTAAAGCATCACAAATGTACGGAAAAAACGGTACGCAACAAAACAGCAACAGATATGAGATACATTGAATTACCCAAAAATCACAAGTCCGAGCTCCGCCGTAAGTTCGGGGTCAGCGGGATGACGGTCTGGAGCGCGCTGGCGTTCAAGTGGAACAGCGACCTCGCGAAGGCGATCCGGAAGGAGGCCATCAGCCTCGGCGGCGTGGAGACCAACATCATCAGGACACGCGGTTTCGTGCCGAACTGCGAGATAAAGTACGAACGCAACGCCGCCGGCACCGTCATCAGGATCGTGCAGACTTGGAAGAACGGCGTGAGGCTGGCCATCGACACGGTCGGCAACTCAGGAGAGATTACCGTCAACGGAGAGAGATTTTGCGACGGGTTCAAAAATATGACGATCACCGACTGGGGCGATGCGGTCTTTGTGGCACAAAGCCTCTCGGAGACATTGAATCCGTAGCCATGTGCGTCCGTGAGATCATACACGTGGCCATCGAGGTCGTGATGCTGCTGGCGGTGGCGGGACTGTTCTGGTGGTCGTACAGGGAAGACAGGGAGGATGACGGAGGCCGCTGAGCCTTTCGTTTTTCAGCATTAAAGTTATACTTAATTCACACACCTCCTTATCCCCGGCAGCGATGTCCGGGTGCGGTGGATCCCCGAAGAGGGCCTGGCGACAGGCGAAGGTGCGGTTCGACTCCGTCCCGGGGAGCAAGAATATGGACTCAATGGAATACTACAAGGGCATAACTGCGGTCACGGTTGATGACCTCACCAGAAGCGATGACGGTGAGGCTGTTGTCAGCCGTGGAAACTATGACAAATTAGTCAATCGCCACCGCATCAATGTCCTCCGCCCAGGCAAGGGACTCGGTGCCTGTGCTTTGATTGAGTATTCCAGCCTTCCCCTTCGTTTCAGGGAGAGGTTTGAGGCGAAGTACGGGAACCCTGACGAGATCCTGCGAAAGAAAAGCGACACGGTGGCGGTGGCCATCGATGTCAAGGCAAGGGAGTTCTTCGCTGACTACCGGCTGTCTGACGGGGCGGCCCTGCAGGAGGACTTCCAGCGGGAGTACACGGTGAACGCGAGCGTGCTGAACACGCTGCTGGGGATGGTGAACACGCAGAAGGCGCTCAGAGGGGCGTGCAACAACAGCACGCCGGTGAGCTGGGACGGGATCACCACGGCGGCGGAGGAGCTGAGGGCTAAATGGGGACACACCCTGCCGAGGAGCGCGGCGAGGCTGAAGGCCAAGATGCGCGAATACTCGAAAGAGGGATATTCCTGCCTCGTGAGCGGCAAGCTCGGCAACTCGTCTGCACTGAAGGTGACGGAGGACGCCGCAAGGTACCTGATAGCCCTGCGCAGGAGCAGGACGCCGGTCTACTCAACCGCCCAGATCCTCTCGGAGTTCAACTCTGTGGCCCCGTCCAAAGGGTGGAAGCCACTCCGGTCGGCCGGGACGCTGAGCGCCTTCTTCGAGAGGCCTGAGATCAGGTGGCGGTGGATGGACGCCGTGTACGGGTCCGTCGCCGCCAAGCAGGACCTCATAAGGAGGAACAGGACGGCGATGCCGACGATGAGGGACAGCCTCTGGTACGGAGACGGAACCTGTTCTACAAGAGCCACGAGGGAGGGAAGTTCGTGGTGCGCACGGCCTATGTCTATGAGGTGTCGGACGCGTTCAACGACACGCTGCTCGGCTACGCCATAGGGCGCACGGAGGACTTCGGCCTCCAGTACAGGGCGTTCCGTATGGCCGTTGAGACGGCGGGGCACCTCCCGTACGAGATCGTGACGGACAACCAGGGCGGCCAGAGGAAGGCGGTGGCCCGTGAGTTCTTTGGGAAGATCTGCCGCGTGGCGCGCACGACCGCCCCTTACAACGCGCAGTCGAAGACGATAGAGAGCTGCTTCGGACGTTTCCAGCGGCAGGTGCTCGCCAGGGACTGGCGGTTCACCGGCGGCAACATAAGCTCGAAGGAGGCGTGGAAGGTGAACCGGGAGTTCGCGGCCGCCAACAGGGAGAGCCTCTACACGTATGACGAGCTTGTCGCGGCCTACGCGGCGGCGAGGGAGGAGTGGAACGCGATGCCGGACACCGTCCACGGGATGCCGAGGATGGAGGCCTACCGGTCGTCCGTGAACCCGGACACGCGGGAGTACCACGCCATCGACGAGGAGTCCCTCTTCTGGAGGGCTACGGAGTCCCCGGTGAGGTTCACCACGAGCGGCATAGAGATTACGGTTGACGGGCGGAGGCACGCCTACGAGGTGCTGACGGACGCCGGGCTTCCGGATATGGAGTGGAGAATGAGGAACACCGGACGCTCCTTCACCGTCAGGTACGACCCTCTGGACCTTTCAGAGGTGCGCCTGTACGAGGAGACTAAGTCGGGGCCGCGGCTCAGCGCGACCGGAAGGCCTTACCTGACGGTGCAGAGGAACATCCAGGAGCAGCGTGACGGAGACGCGGAGCTCATCCGCTGGAACGACGCGGAGAACAAGAGGATGATCGTGGAGGCCACGCTGCTCGGCAAGGAGATCGAGCTGGAGCACGGCACGGCCCCCGAGCAGCACGGGCTCGCCACCCCGGGCGTGAAGGGGGTGTCGCAGAGGGAGTACGAGAGGATCGCCGACAGGGCGTCCTCCGACCGGGACGACGGCACGGCCGAGACGCTCGACGTCGGGCCGTTCACGAAGGGGATGAGCGACCGCGACTACGACCCGCTCGCGGCACTGGGAAGGATGTGACAACAAACAAACACATAAGGATATGACAAAGAGACTTACGGATGAAGAGAAGCAGGCCATCAGGACAGACCTCGCGGCCTACGTGGAGACCTACGGCAGCCAGTCGAAGGCGGCCACGTCACTCAAGAAGACAAGCGCCGGCACGGTGTCGTGCGTGCTCAACGGGCGGTTCGAGAACATCTCGGACGAGATGCTCCTGAACATCGCCGCGCAGATCGGGCACACGGGCGGCTCCGACTGGCGGATCTGCCGGACATCGGCCTACCGCGACATCGAGACGTTCCTACAGGACGCGCAGATGTACCACAACGTGTCGTGGATAGTCGCCCCGGCGGGGATCGGCAAGACCACGGCGGCGCAGCGCTACGCCTCGCAGGGCGGCAGCGTTTTCGTGCTCGGCTGCTCGGAGGATATGCACAAGTCGGACTTCGTGGACGAGCTGGCCAGGAAGATCGGCGTGAGGTCGGACGGGCTGACGGTCAGGGGCACCCTGAACAGGATCGTGGAGTCGCTGGTGAAGACGAGGAACCCGCTGCTGGTGTTCGATGAGGCGGACAAGCTTACGGACTCCGTCCTGTACTACTTCATCAGCCTCTACAACAGACTTGAGGGGAAGTGCGGCATAGTGTTCCTCTCGACGCAGTACATCGAGCGGAGGATGTCGAAGGGGCTCCGGCTCGACAGGAAGGGCTACGAGGAGCTGTACTCAAGGATCGGGCGGCGCTTCGTGACGCTGACGGGGATATCCGCGGCCGAGGTGGACGCCATCTGCCGGAGCAACGGCCTGGAGGACGGGGCTGCCATCCGCAGGGTGCTGGACGAGTCCTCCGAGTCCCGCAAGGGTCGTCCGGAATTCGACCTGAGGAGGGTCAAGAAGTCCGTCCACAAGGAGATGAGGATCGCTTCGGCCGCAAGGCTCGGCAAATAGGATCCGGAACGGTGTTCAAGGGATATTCAACCAACATTCAAAGGACATTCAAATGGCGCGCACACTATCGGCAAAACAGCTCCTCTCAATGAGGTTCGAGACCATCCGCCTCGGAGGCGGTTGGGACGGGTGCGTCGGCGAGGTGGAGCCGAGGGGGATATGGTTCGTCTGGGGCAACGCCGGGAACGGCAAGACCTCGGCGGTGGTGTCCCTGTGCAGGGAGCTGGCGGCGTTCGGCAAGGTACTGTACAACTCCAGGGAGGAGGGTGCGTCCCTCACGATGAGGAACACGCTGTCCCGCTTCTCGATGGCCGACCTCGGGTGCAGGTTCCAGCTGGCAGATATGTCGCTGGAGGAACTTGACTCAAGGCTTTCGCAGCCGAAGTCCCCGAGGTTCGTGGTCATCGACTCGTTCCAGTTTATGGGAATCAGTTACAGGGAGTTCCAGACGTTCTGCCGGAAGCATCAGGGCAAGCTCCTGATCTTCGTGAGCAGGGCGGACGGGAAGCGTCCGGAGGGCAGGCCGGCCACATCGGCGATGTACGACGCCTCGCTCAAGATCTGGGTGGAGGGCTACAAGGCGTTCAGCAAGGGGCGCTTCATCGGGGCGACCGGCGAGTGCGTGATCTGGGAGGAGGGCGCGAGGAGATACTGGGCGGGGTACGGCCACGTCAGTGACTGCGACAACAACAATGAAAACACAGAGGAATTATGAGAAAGAAGATGAGCTACGCGAGGTTCTACGCCATAGCCAGGGCGCAGGGGATAGACCTTGAGGCCTCGAAGGGTGACCTGGTCCTCCAGTACACGGACGGGCGCACGGACCGCCTGAGGGAGATGACTGAGGCGGAGTACGACGAGATGTGCGACAGGCTCCAGGGAATTGGCTGTGAGCGGAGGCAGGCCGGACGGGATGAGCTCAGGCGGAGACGCTCGGCGGCGCTGAGGCGGATCCAGCTGCTGGGCGTGGACACGACCGACTGGGAGGCGGTGAACGCCTTCTGCTCCTCCGCGAGGATAGCGGGGAAGCCGTTCGGAAGGCTGTCGGCGGACGAGCTGAAGGCCCTGGTGCCGAAGCTGGAGTCGATGCTGCGGAAAAAGGCAGCGGCGGCTTCCGGGACGAGGCCGTCCGGAAGGGCGTTCCTGATGCCGGTGGCGATACGCAGGGACCAGATATTGAGTTAGACCAGAAAACATTTACAACAATCTAATATTCAAACATTATGAGCGAAAACGAAAACACGCGGCAGGTCAGTATGACCGACGCGGAGATGGCCGAGTTCAGGGCCTTCAGGGAGGCCAAGGCCAGGGCCGAGCGTGACGAGGCGGCCCGCAGGATGCGGAAGGAGTACACGGAGCTTGTGGACGGCGAGATAGCCGCGGCGGTGCCGGAGCTGCTCGCCGTCTCGGAGAACATCGCCACGGTCAAGAGGGCGGTGCTGGAGAACTTCAGGGCGATCATCGATATGAAGTCGGAGATCTACAGGGAGAAGGGCAAGGCGATGGCCAACTTCTCGCACACGTTCACGAGCTCCGACGGCAGGATGAGGATCACCCTCGGCAGGTACCTCAATGACGACTACCTCGACACGGCGGAGACCGGCATAGCGATGATCCGTGACTACATCTCCTCGCTCGCCACGGACGAGAAGTCGCAGGCTCTCGTGTCGATGGTGATGAGGCTCCTGGCGAAGGACGGCAAGGGCACGCTGAAGGCCCAGCGGATAGTGCAGCTGCGCAAGATAGCGGACGAGACCGGTGCGGAGGCGTTCATCGAGGGCGTGCGCATCATCGAGGAGGCCTACAAGCCAACCGCGTCCAAGACCTACCTGCGTGCCTGGGTCAGGAACGAGGCGACAAACGCGTGGGACCCGATCCCGCTGGGTATGACCGAATCATAGGAGGGAGAGCGATGGCGGACTATGACCAGGACGAACTTGTGAGGTCCTCCTGCAGGAGGGAGCTGGCGGAGGCCGTGGGGGCTCTGGACCTCACGCTGAAGGCCAACGAGGCGAGGCCTCCGAGGCAGAGGGTGGCCAGCCTCACGACAGTGGTGTCGGAGGACGACGGCAGGCTTTTCATCGCGCTGAACGGGTCGGCGCACCGGATGGGCGGCCTGTTCAGGGAACTGTTCCGGCGCAGGCCGGAGCTCAGGAGCGTGGCGCAGGACGCGCTTGACGGGATGTACAAGGTTGACATTGGATTTTAAACGGATATGGGACGGGGAGAATCAAGGAAGAGGCGCGGCCTGAGCTACCTCAAGCGGGCCGCCGACATCAACAGGATCTACGAGGCGCACGCCAACGACGGACTCTCGAACAGGGAGATCTGGCTGCGGTTCGTCTATCCGAGGTTCGCCGTCAGCGAGAGGACGTTCTACAACCTCCTCTCCGCGTCGGCGGACGCCGGCAAGGCTCTCCCCGATGACACCCCGTCCCTTTTCAGCTTCGATGACGAGTGATGGACACGA
Organism: bacterium; assembly: GCA_963596515.1. GTDB lineage: Bacteria > Bacteroidota > Bacteroidia > Bacteroidales > UBA932 > Cryptobacteroides. Next base: position 53,119 of record CAVBMN010000002.1, on the reverse strand, counting down.
AGGAGATCAGACGCAGGATACTGGGCGACATCCGTGTGGACGCGGCGCAGGAGTTCGACCGGAACTTCGAGAGGCAGTCCTTCTTCGGCGAGGCGTGGAGGCGCAGGAGAAGCCCGCTCAGGGGCGACGGCCACCTGCTGGTGGACTCCGGAGCCCTGAGGCGGAGCGTCCTCAGCCGCTCGGACGACACGAGCGTGACGTTCTACTCCAACCTGCCTTACGCCGCGATACACAACAACGGAGGCGAGATCGTGGTGACGAGGAGGATGAAGGGGTACTTCTGGGCGATGTACCGCAAGGCTGTGGGAGGGTTCAGGAGACGGAAGGACGGCTCTTTGAGCCGGAGCGGAAGACAGGAGAGGCTGAGCTCCGAGGCGGAGTTCTGGAAGGCGATGGCTCTGAAGAAGGTTGGCGACAGGATCTCCATCCCGAGGAGGCGGTTCCTCGGAGCCTCCCCCGAGCTGGAGGGGAACATCCGCAGGATAGTGGAGCGGGACATTGATGAATATCTTGACACGGCGCTGCCGGAGACACTTAAAAAGTAAGGGAATGAACGTAAGAACGGAATTGTACAGGGACATCGCCGGAAGGCTGGCGAATGTCGGGGAGATAAGGCACATCGACCTCTGGAACAGGAACGTGGAGTTCCTGGAGCAGGAGCGTCCGTGGCCGACGCCGGCGGTCTTCGTCGAGTTCGGCGAGATAGACTGGAAGGCCGCCAAGACAGGAGACGGGGTCTGCCTCAGGGGGACGGGCTCGCTCCTGATCCACATCGTCACGGAGTGGGACGACACCGACGGGACGGGCTGCGGGTGCGGATGCCACGGGATCGACCGCCTCGGCCTCAGCGACACCGTGCAGGAAAGGATCGAGGGGCTGTCCGGTGAGGGTTATGACGGAGTGGGTCTGTCCAGGACGCTGACCAACCACGACCACGAGGACATCGTGGAGAACATAGACATCTACGGCGTGCGGTACCTCAAGTGCGTGCCGCACAGCCGCGAATGAGGCCGCGGTGACGCGCCCCCAGCCCCGCGGGGCCGCCGTGAGGCGGAGACCGCGCCGGACGACACTTTCATATTTGCATCGAAACCAAGATCTCATTGACAAACGAGGTTACTCGGTAATTGTTTCTCAACACACAGCGTGTCGGCGCTCCGGCTGATCCCGGACGCGGGGCCAAGGCCTGAAAGGCTTTTTTCATAAGTTTTTAGTGTTATTGATTATGTGGTTGTCCCCGTCCGCCCGTGAGGGCCGGCGGGGACGTTTGCTTTGTCGATTTTCTGAAAGTTTGGATTATAATAACTTAAGATTCCGTAATGTGATGGAGATTTCGCATAAATTTTGCTACATTTGTCCACAATAAAACTATTTGGTGATGATTGATGAATTGTTCAAATATTACCTTGACCATCAAGACGAGCTTGTGAAGCGGTACGACGGGAAATACCTCGTGATCACGGCTGACGGGGTGCAGGGGGCTTATGACTCGATGACGGAGGGGTATGACTATGCCTTGAAGGCCTTCGGCAAGGGAAACTTTATGCTTCAGCTTTGCACTGAGGGTGACAGGGCGTATTCCCAAAGGTTCTATACATATAGAGTGTCTTTCTGATGGTTCCGGTCGCTTTTACCCTTAGGAACGATGCGCTCAGATCGGAGCTTATGACTCCGTGCAGAATCTCGGCAGCTCACGGCTCCGGGGACATTGTCTCCGCTGCCGGTTTCAAACAGTTTAATGCCTTATGGGATACAGGGGCGACAGCGTCCGTCATCTCATCCGAAGTCGTTTCGTCATTGAACTTGTCGCCACTCTCACAATGCAGGGCATATCACGCACAAGGGTGGAGTCTGGTGAACGTCTATCTTGTGGACATTGTTCTTCCGAACAATCTGTTGATATCAAATGTAAAGGTCACCGAGGGTCAATTGAATGGGTTTGGTGCCCTTATCGGGATGGATATAATCAATCTTGGAGACTTTGCCCTAACTCATCGTGATAAAAAGACTGTGTTCTCTTTCCAAATACCGGCCACGCACGAGTATGATTTTGTCAAACAGATCCGGCAGGGTGTTGGCCAAAAGAAAGGAGGACGCAAAAGGTAATATGGTTGCAGCTGGAATATTCATCATATAGTTTCTTCCTTTCGCCACACTCTTGCTTGTGGCCAGGTCCTTTATCCGCCGCCTGTCGCAGGTTAACTCGGAGCTGGAAAAGATTGACAGGAGGCTCACGGATCTGCATTGCCGTGGGTGTGAGGAGAAGTTCGCCTCAATAATGGACACCTTGGATAAAATAGAGAAGGGCATAAGATCTGCGGATGACCTCCCCAATGATTAAGGTTTGACAAGAAATAGAAAAACGCCGCAGGTTCAAGCGGCGTTTTTTTATTCAAAGAGTTTGCAATTCGCAAATAATTAGTATATTTGCAGTGGAGGATTCCGTAGCTAATGACTACCGATTCCTCGCCAGAAGGAGGGATGAGCAATCATTCCTCTGACTTTTTATATAGGAGACTAAGGCTGCCATCTTGCTTTCTTAACCAAACTTCCTGAATATCTTGGCCATCGGCAATACGATTTCGTATAACACGCTTCATATAAGCTTCAGTCAAATCTGGTTCATCAAGTATTAGCCTATTAGCCTGTCTCAAACCGTCTGTCAGCATATTCCTGAAGGCGTTCTTCGGGTTTGCGGAGATGAACCCCTCGTGCTCGTACCAGAGCCCGTCTATGTTGAGATCCGGGCATTTCCCCTCGTATTTGCTCCCCATCAGGGAGCCGTAGACGCACTCGTACTTGAACCTGGACGGACGCGTCATCTTCGGTGTCAGCGTGACGTTCCTGCCCATCCCCGCGAACTCCTCGGCGGTCTGCCTGAGCTTCCCGAAGTCGCTGTCCGTCCTGTTCACCATCTCGCTGATCCGGACAGTGCCGTCGCCGACGCTGTAGGTCTCGCCCCTGTTCTCGTAGCAGGACTGCAGGAAGCGGCAGGCCTGGCAGAGCTCGTTGGCGGGGATGTCCTTCGCCAGCTTGATCTGCGACCTCGGGCATCCTGCGCAGGCGGAGACGGAGTATGGGTTGTAGGCGGGGAAGACGCGCCCCTCCCTGCCGGGGTTGAAGCGGAACATCCCCCTCCTGTCGCCCCTCAGGGCGCTCTCGGCCCTCCTGTAGGCCTCGCCCCTGTCGGTCGGCTCGCAGTCCTCCCTCAGCACCTGCACGACCGTGCACCGGCAGTTCCAGCCGTTCGGAGGGTAGTTCTCGTCCCAGAACGGGTCGTCCACCGGCAGGGTGATACCATCCATCTCGGCGTGCTCGGGGCGGACCTTGCCGTCGTGGGCGGTACGGTACTGGAGGTAGTAGCGGTCACCGTCCCTCTCGAAGGCCTCCCATCTGGCGGCCATCCCCGCGGAAGCGCCGGCGAAGTTGTACTCGGCCCTGAGCCAGTTGCGGTTGTAGGTCTCATCGACCTTTTGAACGTCATTCAAAAACCGTTCGAACGGCTTCCGCTCACCGTTCTCGTCCAGCAGTGACGGGAAGGCCTCGTGCAGTTCGTGGAAGGTCTTGAGGCCGGAGAACATCCAGTCTGAGGCCCTGAGCCTCGACCGCATCGATTCGGACATCCCCACCCGGTCAAAGGAAGAGTCCAGGATCCCGGCGTGGGTGTCGATGAACCCGGCGACCTCGGGCCTGTCAAGGATCTCGACGCGCAGGGTGGCTCCCTCCTCGGAGTAGAGTGCCGACATCATCTCCCGGAACCTCTTTCTCAGTCTCTCGCGCTGGACCCCGCTGACCCCGCCGCCGTCCTTGGAGAGTTCCAGGGACTGATGGCTGATCAGCTCCCCGTATCGTTCCCGCAGCCCCTCGTAGTCGGAGGGGCTCAGTCGAAAAAAGGGCGTTCCTCCCTCCCGTCGGTCGCGGCCTTGCGGCCTGACAGGGTCACACCGGCCGGCTGGACGGGCGCGCCCTGCCTCCTCTCCCCGACGGGGAGGCCGTACTTGTCGGCGAAGTAGGAGCCGTCCACCTCGTAGTTGTTCAGGATCATCTCCTCGAAGGCCCTCTGCTGCTCCGGCGAGTAGTCCACGGGGTCGTCCCAGTCGAAGCGGAGCCCCCTCAGCGGGAAGCCGAGGTTCACGAGCTTCGGGAGCAGCTGGTCGTTGACGGTGTCCCGGACGAGGTCGGCTATCTCGTAGATGAGGTTCTGCAGCACCTTGTAGTGGACCTGCGACTGGCTGAGGGAGGCCCCGTCCTCGATGGTCATCGTGACGAGGAGCACGAGCTTCGACAGCTCCGAGTTCGCCCTGTCGATGCGCCTGTCGTAGACGTTGTAGGCGTCGCCCCTGGAGCTCTCCTTGAGCTCGATCTCGGCCTCGGCCGGGAGCACCGCCCACGCCTTGGATCCCATCGTTTCCATCATCCTCCCGAGCGCCTCCTTGTCTTTCTCGTCCCTGCTGGCCGTCTTGGCGATCCTTATCGGGAGCCCGAACATCTCGGCGAAGGAGTCCCAGAACGCGAGGGCGTACTTCTTCGGTATGGTCTGTATGGCGGCGGAGAGGTAGAGCCCGAGGTCGTCCGGGTCGCCGACCTCCACGAGCCAGTCCGACCACGGCCTCTCCCTGTACGGGATGCCCTGGGTCCAGTCCCCGCCTGGGTATGTCGTGACCCTTCCGAACTCCGGCACGACGTGCTTGCGCGGGATGAGCGACACGCCGGAGAGGGACATCCTCCCGTCCTCCCTCGTGACCACGTCCCCGAGTTCGATGAGGGAGTGCCCCCAGTACCTCTGCTGGAGGACGTACCTCACGAACTTCTTGAACCAGGCCGTCTCCAGGTAGCCGAGCGCCTCCGCGTCCGGCTCCCCGTCCGGCCCGGTGAGCCGGAAGGCCTTGGACAGTATGAACCCCTGGAGCTGGCCGATGCAGCCCCTGAGGTGCGGGTCGAGGTCCACGTCCCTGTAGATGTCGTAGAGCGCCTGCCTGTTCGGGGACTCGCCGCTGATGGCGAGCTGGTGCGCCTGTCTCCAGTTCGCGAGGTCCCTTTTGGTGAGCGCGTCGGTCTGCCGCTGGAGGTCGATCACGATCTTCCGGACCTTCCTCCTGTCCTCCCTTTTCGAGAGGTCGATGGTGGTGCCGTCCCTGAGCGTCACCCTTCCGCCGTCGCCGGTTTCCTGTCCGGCCGTCCTGTCCGTCCCGGCGGACGCGGCGCGGCCGGTGGCGAGCCTTCTCATTGAGTCGAATATCTTCATCTTTCCTGTATGTGTCCTGTCAATAACTGTTGTCCACGCAAGGTCTGGAGCCGTACAGCAGCGTCCCTGACGCGCCTCCGTCCTCCTCCCCGGAGAGCGGCAGGTCGGGGACGATGACCCCGGACTGGACCTTCTCCAGCCACCTCACGGCCCTCTCGTACCTCTCTTTCCTGACCTCCGCCCCCATCCTTCCGGGTAGGGATGCGGACATATGGTAGAGGGCGATGTCGCAGGCGTACATCACCATCTGGCGGTTGCGCCCGCCGTCCTCGGCCGCGAATATCCTCGCGCAGTCGTACCTCGGGCGCAGGTACCCGGAGATCTCCTCCACGGCCTCCGCCTCGGCTATCTCCCTGTTGCGGAAGTCCACCTGGCTGACGGCCTGCATCGCCGTCTCGCCTATGACCACCCTGTAGTCCTCGTCGCTCACGAACATGACTTTGTCATCTGGTTATATGGAGGCAGTTCCTCTCTATGTCCCTGACGGTCACGCCCCTCCTGAACCGTCCGGCCTTCACAAGATCCTTCACGGCCTGTTTGGGGGCGACCCTGATCCCCCCGTTCATCCTGAATACCATAAACTTCAGTCCGGTGGCCGCGGCGAGGCGGTCCGCCTCCCTCACGGCTTTTCCCAGCCTTACCTTCCAGACCGCCCTCCCGGCCTTCCAGAGGATGACCCTCATCCGCTGTCCCAATCTCTCGAATATATTCATGTCACCATATGTTTTTCGCCGACGGGCGTCCTCCCATCAGCGGCGTGAAACCTGTCCTCCTCGCCGTCCTCTGCAGGAGCCAGATGGCCCCCTCGTCGGCGTCCGGCGCGTCGTCGTGGACGCGGCTGCCCCTCTCCAGGGCGAGCGTCTGCTCTATCCCGACCTGCATGTCGGGGTCGTCCCTCTTCGCCTCGTTGTACCAGACGAAACCCCTCTCCCAGAGCGGGCTCACCGCCTCGATGCGCTGGAGCTTGTCCGGCTTCTTCCGTTTGTCAGGCAGGATCGGGAGCTGGTAGCCCCGGAGCCCGCCCTCGGAGGCGAACTCGTCCAGGATCACGTCCTGCATGAAGTTCGCCTCCATATAGAACCGCACGGACGCGGTGTCGCGCGTCCTCTCGTACAGGTCGTAGAGCCAGCGGACCATCTCCCCGACAGTGGCCTGGCGGACGAAGCAGTCGATGAGGTGCAGCTCGGTCCCGGCCCTCCCCCAGAGGCGGCAGGCCTTGTAGTCGTTCGCCGTCGTGGACCTGAACGACGGGTCCGTGTAGCAGACCAGGGAGTCGTACCTGTCCAGTCCCGGCAGCCTCTTCCACCGGATCCACTCGTTCCTGAATATGGAGCCGTCCACTATCGGGTTGTGCATCATCTCCTTCTCCCACGCCCTGTAGCCCACGAAGTCCCTGTATTCCTCGGCCTCCCTCCTCGTCCACTTCTCCCTCCAGACGGGGTCGCCGTTGCGGTCGACGGCCTGGACCTTCGAGAGGACCACGCCCCTCGTCCTGGAGATGTTGTACAGGACCGAGTTCTTGCTGATGAGGTTCCCGACCATAATGAAGCGCCCGCGCCCCACGTCGAGCGACCCGAAGAGCGCCTCCTTGACCCAGTCGGTCATCTCCCGTACCCTGCGCTCGTTGCGGCAGAGCTCGTCGTCGTCGAGGTCATCGATGACGATGTAGTCCGGCCTCGCCTCCCTGTCCCTCAGGCCTCTCGGCGACTGGCCGCGCCCGCAGGCGAGGAACTTCACCCCGGAGTTGGTCCGGAATTCCCCGTCCAGCCACGACCCGTCATTCCGCTGCTTCCCGAAGTCGGCCGTGAGGCGCTGGTTGGCCTCCAGTTCCGCCTGGATGTCGCCGAGCAGGCGGTCGGCGCTGTCCTCCGACTTGCCGACCACGACCATAAAGTTGATGAGCCGCCTCGGCTGGAACATCAGCCAGAGCGGCAGGAATATGTCGAGGTGGGTGGACTTGGCGTGCCCCCTCGGCCACATGAAGACGGCCTTGAGGTTCGGGGTGTTCCGCACCGTCCTCGCCGCCTCGTTGTGGAACGGGGCGTTGTGTATCGTCCGTATGACCTCCCCGGTGGTCTTGTCCCTGAGCTGGAGGTAGTGCGGGAAATAGTACTCGCAGAACGCGGCGTAGTTGGCCAGCAGCCTCGCCTTGCGCCTCTCCCGCTCCGCCGGGGTCTCCAGCCTCAGGGCGGACGTGTCCGTGACGGACTGCACCTGCCGGCACCGCTCCCTCCAGAGCTCGTACGCCTGTCTCTTCTCCTGCGCGGTCACCATAGCCGTCCTACTTTACCCCCATCTGCTCGGTGATGTAGAGGTCCTGGTACTTGTTGATGACCTTCATCAGGTCGGCGGTGACCTCCGGGTCAGTCTGCGAGCGGTACTCCAGCCACTTGCTGAACGCCATGAAGACCTCGATGGCGTCCACGACGTTGGCCTTCCTGTCCAGCTTCTCTATGACCGAGGACAGTTTGGCGAGTTTGTCGCCAAGCCCGGCGATCAGCGACGGGTCGTCGGATTCGTTGACCTGCGTGATCAGGCTGTCGATGGTCAGGAGGAGCTTGTTCACGAGCTCGGGGCGCGTGATGTTCTGCGCCGCCCTCGCCCCCTTCCATCCGCCCTCCTGGCACCACCTTGAGACGGTGGGGCGGGACACGCCTATCCGGTCGGAGATCTCCTCCATCCCCATGCCTGACATATAGAGCCTCCTGGCTATGGACTTCTTGTTTTCGGATTCCTTCTTTGTCATATTCAAAAGTGTCGATAACGCGGCAAAGGTGGGCATTGGAATCCGCATCCGCAAGAAAGAGCGCAGCCGTTGCGCAACATCGTGCAGCGGTTTCATAATGTTGCGCAGCGGTTGCACAACTATTTGCCCGGCAATATTTTAACACCTATCATTGCGGAAAAATCATCGGACTATGGGAAAGAGAGTCAGGATAACGAACAGCTCGCTCAACGACCTCGGGACGAGGGTGCTGACCTCCGGCGTGGACGTCGGCCAGTACAGACGCAACCCCGTGCTGCTCTATATGCACCAGAGGGGGCAGGTCATCGGGCTTGTCAAGGACATCCGTGTCGAGGGCGACGAGATCACCGGCGAGCTGGAGTTCGACGAGGCGAGCGAGACGTCGGTGAGGGCCAAGAGGCAGTTCGAGTTCGGCAGCCTCAGGATGGTGTCCGCCGGCCTCGACATCATTGAGACCAGCGAGGACCCGGCGCAGCTCGTGCCTGGCCAGACAAGGCCGACCGTGACGAGGAGCAGGCTGTTCGAGGTGTCCGTGGTGGACATAGGAAGCAACGACGACGCGATCGTACTCCGCAAGGACGGCGTGGCACTGACGCTGGCCAAGGACGGGGCGTGCGCCCTTCCGTTGTTAGGCGACCAACAAACATCATTAAATAAGAAAGAGATGAATCAGAACGAGATCACGGCCCTTCTGGGCCTTGAGCCCTCCGCCGATGACAACGCGGTGAGGGCACGCGTGACCGAGCTTCTGGCCTCCAGGCAGGAGGCCGAGACACTGCGCTCGGAGAGGGAGACGTTGCGGCTGGCGGCCATCACGCAGGCCGTGGAAAACGGCATCGCCGACAGACGCATACCGGCGGACAAGAAGGAGCATTTCATCGGCCTCGGCAAGTCCGTCGGCCTTGACGCGCTGAAGACCACCATACAGGCGATGTCACCGGCGGCCAAGGTCAGCGGGATGATCAGGGGCGGCGAGGGCCAGGCTGAGTACGGAAAGCTCAGCGAGGTACCGGCCGACCGCATCGAGGCGATGCGCAGGGACGACAGGCGGAACTACGTCCGGCTGTTCAAGGCCGAGTACGGGTTCGAGCCGAAGTTCGACGAGGATTAAACCAATCAAAAAAAAACAGAATCATTATGGGAAAATTCATGAGACTGATTATGGCGCTTTTGTTCAACGCCGTCGTGGGCGCGGTGTGCGCCACCGCCGCGGGGCTCAGCCCGGTGGCCGGAGCCCTGACGGCCAACGCGGTGTCCGGCGTGGCCGGACTCTTCGCCGCCGCCCCCGACTCCGGGATCCTCAGGGCCGGCGTGCTCAGGGAGATCTGGACCGGGGAGATGGTCAAGGCGCTACGCGCCGGACTGGACGGCTCGTGGCTTGACGGCATCCCGGACGCGACGAGCGCCGTGGGCAACGACGTGATCCACCTTGTGGACGTCGGCGTGGATCCGGACGTGCTGGTCAACAACACCACCTATCCGATCGCCATACAGAAGCTGGACGACGGGGACATCTCCGTCAGCCTGGACAAGTTTCAGACCAAGGCGACCCCGATCACGGACGACGAGCTCTACGCGTGCAGCTACGACAAGATGTCGAGGGTGACCGAGTCGCACAGGAACTCCATAGACACGGCCAAGTTCAAGAAGGCGGCGCACTCCTTCTGCGCGGCCGAGGACACCAAGAAGACCCCTGTGGTCAAGACCACCGGCGAGCGCGATCCGGAGACGGGACGTCTGGCGCTGACCAGAAAGGACCTCATCAGGGCCAAGGCCGCCCTTGACAGGCTGGGCGTGCCGGCGGAGAACCGCCGTCTGGTACTGTGCTCCGACCACGTAAACGACATACTCGGATGGAGCGAGGAGTTCACCCGCCAGTACAGTCTCGACAACGTGAACGGCAAGGTCGGCAGGATCTACGGGTTCGACATCTACGAGGCCGCCTACAACCCTCTGTACACCACGGCCGGAAAAAAGAAGGCCCTGGACGCAGAGGCTTCCGCCGGAGAGTTCCAGGCTTCCTTCGGATTCTACACGCCGAGGGTGTTCAAGGCCACGGGAAGCGTCCAGATGTACTACAGCGAGTCGCGCAACGATCCGCAGAACCAGAGGAGCCTGATCAACTACCGCCACTACTTCCTCGCTATGCCGAAGAAATCAGACGCGGGCGTGACGATCATATCCGGCTACCAGGCCGAGGCCCCGGCGCAGGCCGACGCCAACACCGAGAGCAAGGGTTAACGGGACACTCTGAAAGGATATGGCCAGACTCAGATACCTTGTCATCCACTGCACCGCCACCCCCGAGGGGCGCGAGGTGACCGCCGCGGAGATACGCCGCTGGCACACCTCGCCTCCACCGGCGGGACGCGGCTGGAGGCAGGTCGGATACACCGATATGATCCATCTGGACGGCAGGGTGGAGCGTCTGGTCGACAACAACGAGGACGGGAACGTCGACCCGTGGGAGGTCACCAACGGGGCGAGGGGCTACAACGGCGTGAGCCGGCACGTGGTGTACGTGGGCGGGCTCTCGTCCGACGGCAGGACCCCGAGGGACACCAGGACCCCGGCGCAGCTGAGGGCGATGAGGGGATACGTGGAGGACTTCCACAGGCGGCATCCGTCCGTGATGATAGTGGGACACAACCAGCTGGCGGCCAAGGCCTGCCCGTCGTTCGACGTCCCGCGATGGCTGAGGTCGATAGGAATAACACAGAAAGGCGATGGAACCGACTGACATAATGAATATGGTCACGGACGCGCTGCTCCCGGTGGTGACAGGGGTGGCGGGTTTCCTCGGCGGCCGCAGGAAGCGCAGGAACGACTTCCTCGCCGACCTGCAGAGATCCATCGACGCGCTGTCGGCCAAGAACACCGAGCAGATGGGCACCATCATCTCGCTCAACGACACGGTCGTGGGGCTCCGCAGGGAGAACGCGGAGATGAAGTCAGAGGTGGCCGCCCTGAGACGGGAGAACTCCGACCTCAAGACCGAGGTGGAGGCGATGCGGCTGGAGAACGCCAAGCTCTCCGGCGAGATCGCACAGCTCAGGGAGCGGCTGGACGGTGTCAAGACCATAACAAGGGTGAGGAGGGGCGATGCGTAGGGTATGTGCCATATTGCCGGTCCTCGCCCTCGCCGTGTCGGGCTGCTGCGCCTCCCGCGGGCTCGGCGAGACCGTGGCTAGGCAGTCGGAGGAGATCTCCGTCCTGGACGGCAGGGTCTCGGAGCTGAGGGGCCTCGTCGGAAGGGCCGAGCGGGCGTATTCGGAGAGCGGGGACGAGATACTCGCCGTCCGCGAGGTGTTCGACACGTCAAGGCCGGCGGACAGCCTCACCGGCACGCCGCCGCTCGCGTCGAGGGAGACCTTCCGGGGGCGCTCGGCGGTGGTCAGGTCGCTGGAGACAGGCGCCGTGGCCGGGACGGAAGTCTCACACGGGACGGTTTCGGCCGGATCGGCATCCTCCGGACGCGAGGAGTCAGCCGTGACACCTGTCAGACAGGCCGCTGACAAACGAGGCCCGCGGAGGGTGTGGACAAAAGTCCGCGGAGCCCTCGCCTGGACAGGCCTGGCCGCGGTGGCGGCACTGGTCGCGTTCATCATCGAAAGGGTGTTCAAACGCCAGCCGAAAGGCGTTTGGGCGCTAATCAAGGGAATATTCGGGAAACACAAAACAACAGAATGATATGTACATCAACGGAAATGACCTTCTGGTCAGCATAGACGGCAAGGCCGTGGGGCACTGCACCACGCACACCGCCACGTTCAACACTGAGACCAAGGACACGGCGGTGAAGCCGGTGGCCACGAAGTCGAAGGAGGAGGCCGGCAAGTTCAAGTCGAAGGCCGTGTCCGGTCTGTCCATCCAGGTGAAGGCCGACGGGCTGGTGTTCCACGCCGAGACCGAGGGAGGCTTCAAGGAGCTCCTGGCGAAATGGAAGGTGGGCGGTTCGGTGAAGCTCGACCTCTTCGAGAGGGAGAACGACAAGACCCCGTACATCTCCGGGAACTTCATCATCTCCACGCTGGAGATCACGGCCCCGGCCGGCGAGGACTCAACCTACAGCGCGACGTTCGACAATGACGGGGCGCCGGACACGTTCGACGCGACGAAGTTTGACATTGACGCGGCGTAGCTATGATGAGGACGATCAACGTGGGCGGCAGGGAGCTGCCGTGCAGGGTGACGATGGGCGCGATGCTGCGCTTCAGGAGGGAGACCGGACGTGACGTCAGCGGTATGACATCGGACGATGTCTCCGACCTCGTGACCTTTATGTGGTGCTGCGCCGCGAGCGCTTGCAACGCGGACGGCGTGGAGTTCGGGCTGACGCTTGAGGAGTTCGCGGACAGGCTGGACCCGTCGGGGATCAGCGAGTTCTACGAGGACAGCCGGGCGGAGGCCTCAAAAAAAAAGTAGACGGCGGCGGTGGACCCGCCGACATCGAGACACTTCTGGGAATCGCGTTGGGGTGCGTGGGGATGAGTCTTTCGGACTTTGAGCGGTGCACCCCTTCCGAGTTCTCAGCCATAGCCGGGAGATGGCGGGACCATCAGGACGGACTGGCGAGGAGGGACTGGGAGCGGACGAGATTCCTCGCCGCGATGACGCTCCAGCCATACAGCCGGAAGCCGGTGAGGCCGGAGGATGTGGCCAGATTCCCGTGGGATGACGGCAGGGGTATTGAGGACGGGGCGCCGCAGGGGCCGCCGAGCACAAGGGAGAGGATGGAGGAGATAGCTGCGAGGGTCAGGCGCGCCGAGGCCGGGACGGACGCCGGTCGTCATCGTCAGCGGAGACGGTCCTGAATACATAGACTGTCCAGAACACCAGAAATATGGCCCCGAAAGTGTCAAGTAGGCACAGTCCCGGGGACGCTACAAGATATTCGGCGTAAGCCTTGAGAAAATCGCCCATAACAAGCGCAAATATAGCAAATTATGTCGGAAACTGTATCGGTAAGGATAAAAATAGACGACGCCGGCTCTTTCAAGCAGGTGCAGGTGGACGCGGATGACCTCCGCGAGGCCGTCCGCGCCGTGAAGGAGGAGACCGACCGCCTCAAGTCCAGCGTCATCAACTGGGCTCAGGCGGCACAGGCGGCGGATATGTTCCAGCAGACGCTCGGGTCGCTCCAGTCCGCTCTCGGGAATCTGGCCTCAGGCTTTATCGAGGACCAGACGAACCTCTCGAAGCTGGGGCAGGCTATGCGCAACACGATGGGGGCGACACAGGAGCAGATCGACTCCATCGACGCCTTGTGCGACGCGCAGGAGCGCTCAGGGGTCACCAGCAAGGGGGCGCAGCTGGCGGGCGCGCAGGAGCTGGCCACCTACCTTGAACTGTCCTCCTCGCTGGAGACACTCATCCCGGTCCTTAACGATATGGCTGCGCAGCAGCTCGGCGTGGGCGCCAGCGGCGAGAGCGTGGCGCAGATAGCCTCGATGCTCGGCAAGGTGATGAACGGGCAGACGGAGGCCCTGAGCCGCTACGGCTACAAGTTCGACGAGGCTCAGAAGTACATCCTCCAGTTCGGTGACGAGACCGAGCGGGCAGCGGTGCTGGCCGATGTCGTGAGCGAGTCCGTTGGCGGTATGTCGCAGGCCCTGAGGGACACCGCCGAGGGGGCGCTGTTCGCGGCCCAGACGCGGATCGACGGGCTGAAGGACGCAATCGGAGGTATAGTCTCCAAGGCCATGCCGGCCATAAACGTGATCGCGTCGATAGCCGTGGCCGGGACGGGCATAACAAAGCTGATATCCTCGTTCAAGTCACTCAGCGCGGCGATGGGCCTTGCCAAGATCGAGTCGCTTGCCTGCGCCGTGAATATGAAGGTCCAGGCCGTGGCCGCCCGCCTTCTCGGTGCGTCATCGGTTTCGGCGGTCACCAGCGTGACGGCGCTCAGGGTCGCCACCGCCGCCTTGTACGCCACGATGACCCTCGGGCTGTCGCTGGCCATCCAGGGCGTGATAACCCTGTTCACGAGGCTGACATCCGCGTCCTCCGGAGCCGCCTCGGGGCTGAGGGAGGCCGACGAGGCCACGTCCGCCTACAGGGACGCGGCCGCTTCGGCGAGGGCGGAGATAGCCAAGGAGATAGTCGAGATAGAAGGCCTGATCAAGGCCAAGGCTGAGGAGAGCTCCAAGGTCACCGAGCTCAACGACAAATACGGCAGATCGTTCGGCACCTACGGCACCCTGTCGGAATGGTACGATACCCTGACCGGAAAGAGCGAGGCCTACTGCCGCCAGCTCGGTTACCAGGCGAGGGCGGAGAAGCTCATCGGGGAGCAGTCCAAGGCACTGGTGGACCTTGACGACGTGAGGAAGAAACGGAAGCGGATGGAGGACGAGGGGAAGACAACTGCTCTTGTCGCCAGGACGGCATCGGTGTCCGCCGGAGGAGTATCCTACGTGGAAGAACCAAGCAAGGAGTACACAGACCTCCTCGCCAAGGAGAAGGAGCTTGAGGCCAAGGTGAAGGAGACCGAGGCCGCAATCAAGGAGGCGACGTCTGAGGCGGCCAAGGCTGCGGGTGATATGGCCGCGGGGGCGACCGATGCCGCCAACGCGACCGACTGGCAGACGATGTCCCTGACAAACCTTAACAAGGAGATCCAGAAGCAGAGACAGCTCGTGGCCGACAAGGCCGGCACGGACGCCGCGGCGGCAAAGTCCGCCTCCGAGGAGCTGAAGAGGATGGAGGAGCGCGCCGCGAGCCTCGGGAACGCCTACGGCCTGGCCACGGCCTCGTCCGGATCGTCCTCGAAGAGCGTCACGCAGGACATAGCGGCGTACAGGGAGTCGGTCAGCCGCGCCGTCGAGGTGAACTCCGCACTCAACGGAGGGCTCAACGAGAGCGTGGTGGAACTGAGGGCGATGTCGTCCGGTCTCACATCGCTCATAAACAAATACGGGCTTGAGACCGCAGCCGTGCGCGGTCTCGTGGAAGAATACCAGGCGTTGCGGAAGGCCAGGGGCGGATCGATGACATCAGACCATCTTGTACGTCCGGAAGGGGCGGCTGGGCTGACCGGCAGGGCCGAGCCGACGCGCTCTCCGGGGCTGGCCAAGGCCACAAAGGAGACCAGGGAATATTCCTCGGCCCAGAAGGAGGCCGTGGACAGCCAGGCCGCCGTGCAGACGGGTGTGGGGGCGCTGTCAAGCACCTTCAGCAGCCTTTCCAGCGTGGTCGGTGAGGCCGCCGGGGCGTGGCTGGAGTGGATCGGAAACCTGCTGAACGCCGTGGCGCAGGCCATCCCGGCCATCGCGGCGCTGACGACGGCGAAGAAAGGAGAGGCTACGGCGAACGCGGCGGCTTCGGTGACCGGGGCTGCCAGCTCAGTGGCCTCCATCCCTTGGGTCGGGGCGGCGCTGGCGGTGGCCGCGGCCGCGTCTATGATCGCCGCGTTCGCCGCGATGCCGAAGTTCGCCGCCGGAGGCATCGCCTACGGCCCCACTCTCGGATTATTCGGAGAATATGCCGGGGCGTCCACGAACCCGGAGGTCGTAGCGCCTCTGAACAGGCTGCGCTCGCTGCTGGGTGTTGACGGAGGAACTCCGGCCACGCTCAGGTTCAAGATAGAGGGTCGCGACCTCGTGGCGGTCTATGACAGGCGCAGGAATCTTATGGGGAGGGTGTAGTATGATGTATGAGAGATACAGCGGAAGCTTCCTGAGCGTCAGGGGCGTCGAGTGGAAGGCGGTGATCCTCCAGGAGGCGGACTCGGAGTTCGCCACTGTGGGCGACCTCACCTTCGTCAGCGGCTCGGAGATCGAGATAGAGTGGCCGCGCAAGGACAAGGAGGAGGTCGTGTGCGGCAGCACCGCCACCGTCACCCTGCTCTCGCCCGGCGACAGGACATACGCCGACCTCTACACCATAGCGCCGGGAAGGATAAGGCTGGAGGTGTACCGCGAGGGCTCCCTGTACTGGGCGGGGCTCCTTGACCCCGAGTTCTATGAGGAGCCCTACGCCTACGGGAGCGCATATGCGGTGACGCTCACGTTCTCGGACTTCGGCATACTGGAGAGGCTCAGATACAACCTCACGGGGATCAGGACCATCAGTGAGGTGCTGCGGGACGCGCTTTCAAGAAGCGGGCTTCCGTATTACTCGGTCAACAGCGAGAGGGTGAGTCTTATCGTGCCGGATCTCGCCGCAACCCCGCCGCTGGATGCCCTGGCCGTGAGGTCGGAGAACTGGACGGACGAGGACGGCGAGACCGCCTCCCTAAAGGATGTCATCGAGGGGATGCTGCAGCCTCTCGGTCTCAAGATGGTCCAGAAGGCCGGAAAAATCTATGTGTACGACATCAACGGCCTCTACAACACCTATCCGCACAGTGAGATCGTGTGGGCCGGGGAGGACCAGACCCTTGGCGTGGACAAGGTCGCCAACGACGTGCGGATACGGTTCTCGCCCTACGCCGACGGGAAATTAACCGGTGACGGGAACGTGGTCGACACCAGCGGCGACTCGGAGGACGACATCAACCTGAATTACAACGCCGGCCTCGGCGACAAGAACTGCTACACATACTACAAGGGGCTGTCCTCCGGGACGGCAGACCCGGAAAGCCTGTCATTCACCATATTCCTCCACAGGGAAGGCAAACTGCCGTATGTCCACAAGAACGCGGGATATTTCCACATCCTGCCGCTGCTGGACGGCGAGGAGAGCGTCGGCGTGGCCAACTGGTTCTACGCCGGCTCGGACAGGATAACCGGAAGTCAGAGCACCAGGAAGCCGTCGGCCCTCATCATCGGGGCCAACGAGGTTCTGTTCAGGACTGACAGGGTGTACCTGCCGGACCTCTCGCAATCCAGCGGACGCAAGCCGCTGCTGAGGGTAACGCTGGAGATGATGCTGGATGCCCGGTACAACCCGTTCGAGAGCGATGACATCGAGAGTGATTGGTATAGGACATTCCAGGATTGTATTGGATATGTCCGCATCCCCATCGTCCTGCGCATAGTGGACGAGGAAGGCAACGATGTGACATACTATTCAAACGCTTCGGCGATGAACTCATCCACAGGTACGGTGTCCATTGCGTCAACGCTCGGTAAGTGGGGTGTCTCCTCTTCCGCATCTGCGGCCCTTCAGTATTACGACCTGTCCGGAGGAGACGCTGTCGGAGGATGGAAGTCCAACCGTCAGACGGTGTGGCTAAAAAACGACAATGAATATCTCCCCTCGTTCGAGGGACTAGATTCCGGACAGTATATTCCATACCCGCCATCTGGAGGTTATCTGGAGTTGTCGGTTCTGGGCGGTATCGAGATAGGACTGCGGAAAAATCCATTAGGCGCCGGCAAACCCGACTCCGTGGCGGTGGGCTATCTTAGGACCGCCATCCGCTGGATGCTGTTCAAGGCACCAACCATCGAGCTGGTGAACAACAATGTCCTGTATAAACCGGTCACCACGGATGACGTGGAATATTCCGGAGTCATCAACGCAGACGCCAAGGACGGCATCGGGATAGACACGGTCTGCGGCACTATGGACGGCGGCAGCCCGGCGGCCAGAGGGTTGTACTACAAATCCGACGGGATGATCGTGGACAGACTGACAAGGGGCGGCCGCACGGAGCGTCCCGAGCAGCTGCTGATCGGCACGCTATACTCCCAGTACGCCGACCGCAAGACCGTCCTGTCGGGGACGGCGAGGATATGCCCGTACGGCCTTAGGTGGTACAGCGACGCGGCGCAGGACGGCAGGGAGTTTATGCTGCTGTCCGAGGTGCAGAACCTCCGCGAGGATGAGAGCGTGATCGAGGCCGCGGAGTTTCGTCCGGACGAGTACAAGTCAAGCAAGGAATAGGAATATGGACAAGACATACATAACCACAGTCACATCGCGCCCGGCGTTGCCCAGAAGCCGCTACAGGACATCGGTCTCGTATTCGGGAGGATCCTCCGTGACTCAGGCTGGCACGTCGGGAACTGACGGCAAGGACGGAGTCGGGATAGCGTCCATCAAGACGGAGGGAGCGTCTGTCAGCGGCGGCGTGAACGCCGTCACCATCACCCTGACCGATGGCACGGCGACCAAGTTCAATGTCAGAAACGGATATGACGGAGCCGCCGGCAAGTCCGCATACGAGATCGCCGTCGACGAGGGGTTTGACGGAACAGAGGCGGCGTGGCTGGAGAGCCTGAAAGGCGAGACCGGCGCCAGGGGCGGTATCGGTCCGGACGGTAAGAGCGCTTACGAGGTGGCCGTGAAGGAGGGTTTCGAGGGCGACGAGCAGGAGTGGCTTGACAGCCTGAAAGGTGATTCCGGGCAACCGGGCAAGGACGGTGCTCCAGGCACTGCGGCGGGGTTCGGGACTCCGACCGCCTCCGCGGTGTTTGTGCCGGTCGGCGAGGAGCCGATAGTGGAGGTGGAAGCCGGCGGCCCCGACGCGGCCAAGGTGTTCAGTTTCAGGTTCGGCATACCGGCCACGGCAAAAGACGCGGAAGCCCGCCTGAAGGTTCGTCCAAGGTTGTTCGCGATGCGTGGTGTGACTCAGAATGAGGTTGGCGTGTCCAATATCGTTGTTGTCCATCCGGCTCTGGAGTCATCCGATTACGAGGCTGTCCTGATGGTCTATCGCAGATACAACTGCCGCAAGACTGGCAGCGACACCTCCGGCCATACATTGAGGATGAGCAGGAAGGGCTGGGCCGTGGCGATGGGAGACCTTAAGGTTACCGGACACGATTCCTTTACGGCTCCGGGAACCGCAGGTTCCGGAGGCAGGACGGTGTTCCTGTATGGCGATCTGCGCGAGTTTATCATCAAGCGTTTTATGACAGACAGCAACCACACACCGCAGGAACTTTTTTCAAGGACTTTCAGCCAATGGGCGGCGGAGTCAAATGCCGACAGAGGGTTCGGGAATCTGCGTAAGGCCAGAAAGCGGTTCGGGGTCGCAGTGCGTTACAAAAACCCCGCATTTACGGCCTTGGTCGACAAAACAAAGGATTTGGCGAGCACGACGCAGGAAATGGTCGGCACGGGAGGCAAGCCGATTCCAAGATATATCTATTCGGATGTGGCGGAGCTTCAGGCTATGCTGCTTTCACCGTCCGCCGACAACCTGAGGTCGCGGTTATGGTTCGGCCTGATATGAAAAAAATCCCGAGGCAACCTTTGGTCGCTCGGGAAGGAGTAGCAGCCTGTGGCCGCTTATCCGAGAATAGCAACCTTTGGTCGCCTATCAATGGCAAACATAAGTAAAATTATTGACATATGAACAAACTGAAGAAAATATCACTGTACGTCTGGCAGCTTCCGCAGAACCTGCTCGGGGCGTTGCTCTTCTGGTGGTACCGCCGGAACAGCAAAATATTCAGGGGCACATTCCGTGACATCAGTGTGCTCTATTCGGACAGGATGCGCGGAGGTTTGAGCCTGGGCAAATATGCCATCCTGCCGTTCTCCGCGGGATGGCTTCCGGAATGCAGATGGTCAAAAGATGTGGAGAATCTGCATCGCCACGAGTGGGGACACTCCTGGCAGTCCCGTCTCCTCGGATGGCTGTACCTGCCGTTCGTCGGCTTCCAGTCGTTGGCGCACGCCTTCCTTCACGGGCCTTACTGTGGTGACAAGGAATATCATCATTTCTGGACTGAGCGCTGGGCCGACCGCATTGGCGGTGTCGAGCGTGATTGAGGCACCATTGAATATCATTTAAACATCATTTAAATATTATATGAACAGGAATTGCAATTGTCATCCGCCCAAAGTGAGGATCACAAGGGGCAACGACTTCACGGTCGAGGCCAGGACATCCGTGTACGACACGGCCAAGGGGATATATGTCCCGTTCGACATTTCCGCCGCCGAGGACATCTCCGTCAGCATAGTCGGCCTGTACAGCAGGATATCGGGCGGCGATGTGAAGGTCACTCCGGAGGGTGTGTCCGCATCATTTCCCGGCTCCGTCCCGGTCGGTCCGTACGGAGTCGAGATCCTATTCCGTGACTCCGAGGGCGAGGGCCGCATCTTTGAGAGGAATCTGTTCGAGGTCGTGGCCACCAGCGGCGAGGCCACCCTGGAGTCAAGCTCCGAGGGCGAGACCGGCGACGGCTACAACATCTCCGTCGATGTCCGCACCAGGACGGTGCGTGTCGGCAAAAGCACAGGCGTGACCGACTACACCCTGCTTGACAACAAGCCGTCAATCAACGGCCACGTGCTGGATGGCGACAAGACGGCGGAAGATTTTGGGGTTTATTCTAAAGACAGGATAAATGAACTCTTGGCCTCCAAAAGAGAAGTGTATAAACTTTCTGTAGAGGAAGCCAAGGCTTTGCTTTTAGAGTCCAATTATCCTATGGAATCTATGCCTGATATTCTTAAGCCATTGCTGACTAAACTCAAAGAAAAAATCTGGCTTACTTTGGAGGTTCCAGTGGATGTTATAGGCATTTCAGGTTCTGAACCGGTTTTTTCTTTCATATCATTGGATGCTTATTGTCAAACAGTTGACATAAAGAGTGATGATGGAGAGACTAAAGGGGCTTTGTTCGTTATTACAGGGTATTACCCTGGCGAAGATCCTGTTATATATCAACTGGCACAAGTGGAATCCCCTCAAGTTTATTTTCTCGGAACTTTTGAAAAACAACATAGAACCGTTGATTGGGATGTAACCGATAAGAATAGTAGTAGTTATATTGCCAATAAGCCAGAAACTCAAAGACTTTTGATAAAAGTTTTTGAGTCCTCAGGTAGGATATCTATGTATCCACAAGATATCTATGAAGCAGTACACAAGCTAAAAGTTCCTATTTTTATAGGAGAAGTAGGTGATTCAGTAAATGATTATTGTTTTAGCTACCCAGTAATTTATTCCTATGCGAGAAAAAATAGTAATGGTACTTATGGAATCGACCTGATTTGGTTAAGTACCGATCAAAACAAAATAATCATAAAAGAGCTTTCTTTCATCAACGGAAAAAGTCTTTATTATGATTCGCTAACTTCAATAGGAATTAATCCTTATAAACTAAGCGAGCTGCCAGATTTTATAAAATCTGGTGACGGCAGAAAATTCCTGAACGACAAGGGCGAATACGTCGACCCTGTGGCAGGGGTGAAGAGCTCGGTGGAGGCCTTGGCACCTTATGACTGCACTTGGGCTTGGAGGTTGAAGCAGGGTGATGAGGCTCCTGCCGACAAGGTCGATGAACTTTGCGAAGCCATTGAAAAGGGACGGACTCTCTTCACTAAATACACCGATAAAAACGGGTATGTTTTGTCTTCGGGTATAAAGGCTGAGTACTGGTGGAAGGACGATACGATTATCACCCTTTACTCCGTTTACAAAGGCAGTTTATCTTGGTTAATCATCGATGACTATACCAGTGCTGACTACGACTACTCGGTTTCAGCCAAGAAGAGTATGGATCTTCAAGAGAAACTGGTCTCCGGCACCAATCTCAAGACCGTCAACGGGCAGTCCCTTCTGGGAGACGGGGACATCGTGACCGACAAGGCGGTGATCAGCCCGCTGCCGGACGTGTTCGGCGGGACATCGGCGGAGTTCTTCGCGAATCTCAAGGAACTGTATGATGCCGGAACCCTGAAGCTGAACAACATCTATTACGGCAACACGGAGCTCACCGACCTCGTGGACGGGCTGCTGGTTCAGGAGATGCGTGTCGAGGTGCTTCCCGGTGACGGCGGTCAGGTAGTGTTCTCCGCTGTGGCCACGACCAGCACCTATGACAACGGCCTCAAGCCTTTCCGGTGGGAGACGCAATCATTGAACGGCGGATTCACCAAGTGGGTCGGCAGGGCAACGCAGGACTCCATCCCGACCAAGGTGTCGGAACTTGCCAACGACGCGGGCTACGCCAAGGCGGACACCCTTGAGACCATTACGGATGCCACGGAGATCACGGTCACCTGCGAGTCCGGCAGGACGTACCAGGGGAACAACATAATGACGCTGGCCGTCGGCTGCACGGCGTCGGACAACTCGACGGCGGCGGAGGAGAGGATAGTGTTCAGCACGGGCTCGTCCGTGGAAAGCGTCACGGTCACCGGCGCCTCGTGGGCGAACGGCGACACCCCGTCCTTCAAGGCCAACAAGGTCTATGAGATCAGCATCACATACGTTCCGATATTAGGCAAGTTCCTGGCGGCCTACGCCGAGTATTGATTATGAGCGGAAGAAGACTTTTACTGCCGGCGCGATGGAAGACGTCGGACGCGATATTCTGGGGGCGTTGCCGGAAGCCCCTCGTGAACGCCTACTGGGGAGCCAGCGCGGGCGTTGACAAGTTCCACTACATCGACAACGGTGACGGGACGTACACCTACTACGCCATCAACGGCAACAAGTGGAAGCAGTGGTGGGACAGGTTCGTGTGGTACAACTCGGACAACGTGATCGACTTCCACGTCAGCCCTGACGCTCAGATCTGGGAGACTAACAACAACAGGTTCAACTCGCAGAGCGTGGAAGCATACGATTTCGGCGGCAAGGCCATAGCCACGAAGTCGCTGCGTGAAAGCTTCTACCTGTGCACCAAACTGAAGGAGGTTGACATCAGCAAGTGGACGGTGGCAGGTTGCACGGACTTCTACGCCACGTTCGCCAACTGCGGCGACAGCCTGAAGAAGGTGGCGCTGCCAGCGGATATGTCGATGCCGAAGTGCACGCAGGCGCACAAGGCTTTCGGGTGGAACCACAACCTTGAGGAGATCACCGGGATGGAGACCACGGACTTCTCGGCCGTCACCACGTTCCGGGAGATGTTCTGCGAGTGCCGCTCCCTGAGGAAGGTCGGCTTCCGGATAGACAACTGGGTCACGGCAAAGTGCATGAACATATATTCGATGTTCCTCCAGTGCCAGTCGCTCGACTGGGACGGCATCGGCGACTTCACCACGTGGGACACGTCCGGCATAACGGAGGCCTCGTTCGCCTTCATCGGCACCAACTGCGAGCGTCTGAACCTCAGCGGCTGGGACCTGCGGAACTGCGCGGCCATCCAGGGCATCTTCGCCGACTACTACAACCAATCCTACAAGGACATCGACCTCTCGGACTGGCAGCTGGATCTGACGAAACTGACCAACCACAGCGGTATGTTCCAGTTCTGCAGTAACCTGACCACCCTCACACTGAAAGGCGTCACCGCCGAACTGGTGGCGTTCTTCAAGGACCAGCTGATGGCCGACATCCCAGACC
The DNA here is from genome assembly GCA_963596515.1 of bacterium. Taxonomy (GTDB): domain Bacteria; phylum Bacteroidota; class Bacteroidia; order Bacteroidales; family UBA932; genus Cryptobacteroides. The sequence goes on along the minus strand of CAVBMN010000002.1, from coordinate 29,926 downwards.
GCGTCAAGTCGGGGCTGCTGAACCTCATCCTTGACGACGGGACCTACAAATATGACGATGCCGCCGGCGGCTGGGTGGCGAATACCACAAGTCAAATATGATTCAAACACAATAAATTATTAAAATTAGCATATAATGAGAGCATTGGCATTGATTCAAGGAGTGATAGTTATATTGGGAGTGCTGATATTCAGCGGACTTGATATGACTTGGGTTTTCGGGGTGGCGATAATGGTTTTTGTCATTATCGATTTTATACTTATGTGTCATCTTTTCTTCGGCAAGGATAACAACTCTGTGATAGACAGGATTGTCAGATGGGTTAACGGTGAAAATACAAAATTGAAGTAGTTATGATTGAAGAATTTATCAACAAGGTGGGACTAGACAGGATAGCCCACTTCGGGATCGGCGGGGTGATCTTCGCCGCGTTCAACATCGCGTTCCTCCTTTCGCTCTGCGCTGGGCTGATGCCGGAGCCGACACTGAGGGACATCCTCATCGCCCCATTGGGAGGCTACTTCGTTGCGGCATTCGCCGGGTTCATAAAGGAATATTTCATCGACTCCAAATGGGACTGGTGGGACATCGTAGCCACGATGGCGGGGCCGGTGTTCATACACCTCTGCGCCATAGCGGGCTGGCTGCTCCACTTCGGCAACGGGAAGGACCTCATCACCACGCCGCCCGGATGGGCCATATTCAGCGTCATCGCGGTCGCCCTTGCCGCGCTGTTCGTCTGGTGGGTCATCAGGTTCAACAGGAGGAAGTAAAAAACTCCCGACTCCGTAAGAAACAGTACCACCCATATCTTACACAATGCGACACCGCAAAAAAGCCGGGAGTGAAACTCTCGTCTGCGCGGTGCCGCATTGTGCGTATGGGTGGTACGGCGCAAAGTTATAATTAAAATCTTAAGAAAGATGAATAAGTACTATGAAATTCTCAACAAGATCCTGACATCAGGTAAAAGTCAGTCGAACAAGAAAGGCAACATCCGATATCTTCTGAATGAGACCCTGTCAATGAGTCCGGCTGACCTGTTGGACATATTCGAAAGCCATTCAATCGCCAGAAAGAAACTCAGAAAGGAGTTGGAACTGTTCACTGCAGGAGAGCGTCTGACAGAGCGGTACCGTGAGGTCGGAATAAGCTGGTGGGACTATTGCGGACCGATTCTCGTCAACTCATACCCGACTTACTTCGAGAAGCTTCCTGGATTGATAGCCAAGATAAACCGGGAGAAGAGAAACAGCAAGAACTATGTGCTGTTCTTGGGCTCCACAGACGCGGAGAGCAACCAGCAGCCCTGCCTGAGTCTGGTGCAGTTCCAGATAGATGACGGCGAGTTGGTGCTGTCAGCCTACCAGCGCAGCTCTGATGCCAGCCTTGGCCTGCCTTCGGATATATATCATCTGTACCTGATGTCAAGGCAGATCTCGTTGCCGCTGAAGTCAATAACCCTCTTCCTCGGAAACGTGCACATTTATGAGAACAATCTGGAGAACACAAGAAAGCTTCTCGATGGGCAGGACGCACGGTTTGAACTGAATGTTTAACCATAAGAAGAAAGGCTCTCAATACCATTCAACAGGTATTCGAGAGCCTCTTATGTAGTAAGCGTGTGTGCAGAAAAATTGTCACATTTCGTTTTGACAAAATATCCCGCCACAAAATCACATTTCGTTTTGAATTTCGTCACATTTCGTTCTGGTGATTATATATAAGGAAGTAATAGCGTTGAGGAAGGGCGAAGCGGAAACGGCCGTGCTGGAGGCTTTGGAGAAGGCAGCCCTGGCCACAGTCGAGAACATCAAAAACTTTGATACAGAGACGAATGTCCTATTGGCCTGTGATGTCTCCGGCTCGATGTTCCAGCCTGTCAGCGAAAGAAGTTCCATTGAGCTGATAGACATCGGAATATTACTGGCCTCAATTCTGCGGACAAAATGCGAGAACGTTCAGTCCGGGATATTCGGTGACACTTGGAAAACGATTGAGACACCTGAGGCTTCTGTGCTCCGCGGCACTATCGACATCAGAAAGCGGGAAGGCGAGGTAGGGTATTCCACAAACGGATACCGTGTCATAAACTGGCTGGCCAGAAACAAGATCCGTATGGACAAGGTTATGTTTTTCACTGACTGCCAGCTTTGGAACTCAACCGGGGGCTACGGCAGTATCGCCTCCTCGTGGAAAAAGTATAAGGCTATGTTTCCGGAAGCCAAACTATATATTTTTGACTTGGCCGGGTATGGGCACTCTCCTCTGCGTCTCGCTCAGAAGGACGTGTACCTGATCGCTGGATGGAGCGACAAGATATTCAATGTGTTGGAGGCTCTTGAGAAAGGGAAGGATGTGCTTGACAGAGTCAATCAGATTGAACTGTGACATTTCCCGGTGGCGGAGGATGCGTTTTGTGAAATGAGGCCATCAGGGCGACACTGCCATATTCATATTCAATGAAAATAACTTATCTTTGCTGAATCAACCAATTGTTATTGAATATGGGAAAATACATTCGAGTCTTGTTGTCCGCTTGCCTGATGGCAGGAGGTATGTTTTCGCTTCAGGCTCAGCACAGGGCCGACCGTCAGAATCTTGAGAATGAAGAGTCATTTTCGATGATCATCCTTGGAGATCCTCAAGGGTACACGAAGTACGACATCAACCAACCGATCTTCGAGCTTTGCACCGCTTGGATCGCCGACAATGTGGATCATCTGAAAATCAAGGCTGTGCTCTGTACCGGTGATATGGTTGAGCAGAACGAGAACATCACGATGAACCGCAAGATGCTGAACCAGACGAGCCGGGAGATGTGGGAGTCGGCTTCCCGCTCGATGGCCAGACTTGACAACAAGGTTCCGTACATCATCTCAGGCGGAAACCACGACTATGGCTATCAGAAGTCCGAGAACGGCAGGACCAAGCTTCCTAAATATTTCCCTTTCGAGCGCAACTCTTGCTGGCGTGATTGCCTCGTGGCGGATTTTCCTAACCGCAACGGGGATGTCTCAATGGAGAATGCCGCATTTGAGTTCCACGACAAGAACTGGGGGGATATTCTGGTCATAACGACCGAGTTCGCGCCGAGGCTGGAGGTTCTGGACTGGGCACGTGAATTGGCGAACAGTGAGAAATATCGTGGCCACAAGGTCATAGCGATGACTCACAGCTACCTGAAGCAGCGTACCGCTGAATATACCAGCAATACCAGCTACAAGATCACTCCTCAGACATCAGGAAAGGATTTCTGGGACAAGTTCGTGTCCGTAAGCCCTAACGTGGTTCTGGTTGTCTGCGGGCACACCGGCAAGCCGGGCGATTTCGAGGACGCTGTGGCCTACCGTGTTGACAAGAACGTGGCTGGCAGAAACGTGCATCAGATGATGTTCAACGTGCAGATCTCCGGCGGTGGCTGGGAAGGCAACGGCGGAGACGGCTGGCTTAGAATCCTGGAGTTTATGCCGGACGGCAAGACCGTGAAGGTGAAGACATATTCTCCACTCTTCGGCATCTCTCCGAGCACCAAGCATTTGGCTCATCGTACCGGGGCGTGTGACCAGTTTGATATGACGATCGATTTCTGACGTTCTCATATTATTTTGTAAATTAGCGATCTGATTTGAAAAAAGGAATTTTATGAAGAAGGTTCTTGTGATTTCGACCAGCCTAAGGCCGAGGAGTAACTCTGAGGCGTTGGCAGATGAGTTTGTAAGGGGCGCTTTGGAGGTCGGCAATGAGGTCGAGAAGGTGACGTTAAGAGGAAAGGATATCCGTTTCTGCAAAGGGTGTTTGGTCTGCCAGAAGACTCAGAAGTGTGTTATCAAGGATGACGATGCTCCTGAGATTGTCCGGAAGATGTATGAGGCGGATGTGATCTGTTTTGCCACACCGATTTACTATTATGAGATGAGCGGCCAGATGAAGATACTTCTGGATCGCTCAAATCCTCTTTACACTACGGACTACCATTTCCGAGACATTTATTTCCTGTCATCCGCGGCAGAGGACAACGCGGAGGCACCGTCCCGGGCAATCACCGGTCTGGGAGGCTGGATCGCCTGCTTTGAGCACGCGCGTCTTTCCGGAACTGTCTTCGCCGGAGGCGTTACCGATATGGGTGAGATCGAAGGGCATCCGTCTCTCGTTTCCGCTTATCTTCTCGGTAAGTCGGTGAAGTAAGCTACCCCCTCTTGGATTGGTACTGAAAGTCGGTAAAATAACGTGTACCTTATGAGCCATTTGGAAAATCGGTAAAGTAAAGTGTTCGCTAAATTGAAAATGTGATGTGGCTCCCAATGGGTTGATACTCAGTTTCTTGCAAAATGCTGCCGGTCAATATGAGAGAGCGGGAATTCATAATATATTGAAAACCAATAAGAAATGTTTTACGTCAGTGAGATAAAGCGCACGGCGCCGGAGACGTTCTCCACCCCGTTGCAGAAGAAAGTGTACGAGACTCTGGACAAACTGAAGATCCCGTTCGAGAGAGTGGACACGGATCCCGGAATCACGATGGAGGACTGTCAGAACATCAATGCCGGAATCGGGGGCAGGATTGTCAAGAGCATATTCCTTTGCAACCGGCAGCAGACCAAGTTCTACCTCTATGTGACCCGTGACGACAAGCCGTTCGTGACCAAGGACTTCGGTCATGCTTTGGGGATTCCGAGGGTGTCCTTCGCCTCTGCCGAGAAACTGCTTGAGATCGCCGGAACGGAACATGGGGCGACGACCGTGCTGAGCGCTTGTCTGGATTCAGCCAAGGATGTCACCTTTGTGATCGACAAGGAAGTTCTGGAAGGAGAGTGGTACTGCTGCTCCGACGGCACCGTCGGCTGTTTCATAAAGATCAAGGTCTGTGACCTTCTCGGCAAATTCCTCCCGGCTTGCGGGCACGAACCAATCATAATTTAGGAATATATGCACGTGGGGGTTGGGAAGCCTTCTCTGTTTTTAGCCTTAGGGCTGATGCTGGTCTCCTTTATGGTTGCCGGGCGGGACAATGATGGAAATCGCGGATATAGTCGCTTCGATGTGCTCAGCGACCGGAAAGGTCGTACCTGTGTGCCGAATGAGTGTTCCTATGCGGTCGCTGAGCCTGCCGAAGCGACGAACTGTTCCCAGGAAGTTGACGTGAAGGTCGGCCAGAGGGAAAGAATTGTAAAGACGCCTGATCTGCTCAGGTTCAACCTCGGTTATTCCACCAATGAACACGGCCTGCTGGAAGTCACGTGGCATCATTTTCTGAATAAATATGTTGGCCTTGGTGGAGGCGTTTCGTGTGGCGTAGGCTTTCTTGGGAATAATATGCCGAACGGCTATATTCCTGATTCTGACTATGATCAGTGGCGTATGACCTCAGACGGGGAGGATGAATGGAATATAGACGCGGCGGCTCCGAAATTTCTGTTTTCGGGAATATTCAAGACACCCGATCTGCTGGAGTTAGGGCGTTGCAAGGTCGTTTGCCTTGTGGAGCCGGGTGCTGTCTTCGCCATACCGTTTTCAAGAAGGCAGGTGCTTCTGTCCAACGAGGCCGGCGACACGAAGACTGAATATGTCCGTGGCTGGGGCGGGCGCAGCATCTTCTGGCAATGCCGTGGAACAATCCTGTTCTCATTTGCTGATTTCGGTGTCGGCTTGAGCTACTCGCTGAACGACATCGATATGTACTCCAGCGTCAGAACCCTGAGCTATAACGGAACGGATTTCCACGATTTCTATCCTAAGAAAAAAGCCCTTTACCACACCTTCGGGCTGACATTGTCATATTCATTCTGATTATTCCAGCCAGCCTTCCGGGAACTGCATCGTGACGCAGTGGAGGCCGCCGTGGCCGGAAAGGAGAGGACGGCAGTCGATTATGATGACCTCCCTGTCCGGGAACACTTCCTGGAGTCTTGCGCGGACAACTTCGTCAAGTTCCGATCCAGTGCCCGGCACAAGAACCGCTCCGTTGATTATCAGGAAATTGGCGTAGGATGCCGGGAGAGGATAATCGTCCAGGAACATCTGCTCCGGCTTCGGCAGTGGAACGAGTCTGTAAGGCTTGCCGTCCAGCGTCCTGAAGGACTGAAGCTGCGCTTCCATATTCATTAAAGACTCGTAGTCAGGGTCTTCCGGGTTGTCACTTTTGAGATAGGCGATTGTTTCCGGGTCGCAGAAACGCGCCAGAATGTCGATGTGGCTGTCGGTATCGTCACCGGAAAGGCTGCCGCTGTCCACCCAAAGCACACGCTTCAGGCCGAATGCCTGCTTGAGTTCGCCCTCGATCTCCTCCTGGGTGAGATATTCATTCCTGTTGTCACTGCAAAGGCATTCGGAGGTGGCCATCAGAGTGCCAGCTCCGTCTGTGTCGATGCTGCCGCCCTCCAGGACGAATGGACGCATATCCACGCACATAACTTCATCTGCGAAGGCCCTGTCAAAGAATATCTTCTTGGTGATTTCGTTGTCGAAGTTGGAGGCGAACTTGAGACCCCAGCCGTTGAAGACAAAGTCGTAAAGGTACTTTTCCCCGTTGTCGCCATAGACGGCGATCCCGCCGTGGTCACGCGCCCAGGTGTCGTTGATCGGACACTTTTGAAACTGGATCTTGGAAGCGTCCACGCCAAGTTCGGTCAGCCGTTTCGTGGCGGCTTCCGCATCCGTGGTCACCAACAGCACCTTCTCAAAGCTCAGGATCGCCGAGATGATCCGTCCGTAGCATTCCTGCACCTTCTCCAGTTCGTACCAAGGTGTCGTCTCGTCAGGCCAGGTGAGCATCACCCCGCTCTGTCTCTCCCATTCAGCAGGCAGTCTCATATTCATTACTTGTTTTTCTGCAAATCTTGTATATGCGAAAGTGTTTTCTTCTCCAAGATTTGTGGCAACAAAAATAGTAAAATTATGCCGATAAGCAGTAACCCTTGATCGTGGATAATGGACTTGACTGTACATTGCCGAGTCTGAATTAGGGTTGTAGTAATCGAGAATGGAGAGAAATTGATAGTTCTGTGCTGACATAATATTCTTTTTCTGCAAGATTATAAATATCTTTGCATATGGTGCTATATGGAGATGATAATGGAGAATTGAGTCACAATATTATGATATGACTATGAATGAGAGCTCGGGGAAAAAAATAAGTAGCATAATTGCCGACATCAAAAACATTATTGAACAAGGTCGTAGAGAAGCCTATTCTTCTGTTGGAAGCATTATGATTGAAACCTATTGGCAAATAGGGAAACGCATAGTAGAGGAAGAACAAGGGGGATTAGAACGGGCTGTGTATGGAGATCAACTTATAGATAAACTCTCTAAGCAACTCACTCACGATTACGGAGAAGGCTTTTCAGCGCGTTATCTGAGGGCATTTCGCAAATTCTATGTTACTGTCCCTAACTATGAGATTTGGAAATCGCGATTTCCAAATCTTCAGTGGACTCACATTTTCCGAACATTGCGTGTAGGCGATGAGACTGCTATACGTTGGTATTTGGAAACCGCGTCCCAAGAAATGTGGAGTGTAAGAACTCTCGACAGAAATATCAGCACACAATATTATGAGCGACATTTCATTCAGCCACAAGGGCAGATGGATATGTATCGTCGAATGTATGATGAGTTGAAAAGAACGGAGGGTGATAATCCTACAATAGGGATTGTGCTCTGTTCAGATACGGATTCTGATATAGCAAAGTATTCCATCCTAAACGGTAATGAGCAACTTTTCGCTGCGAAATACTTGCCGTTTCTCCCTACAGAAGAGGAACTCCGTAGGGAAATTGAACGCCAAAAGGAAATTTATATGCTACAACAACAAAAGTAGGAGACTGAATGAAGACATATTGATACGAAGCTGCAGTAATTCGGATAATCTATAAGGTTTGGTTGATTGTAATTGTCTATGAAATTTCGTTTGGAATCTACATACAAACCGTCGGGGGATCAGCCGGGGGCGATCGAGGGGCTTTGTGAGGCTCTGAGCCAGGGCGTTGGGGATGTGACGTTGCTGGGGGTGACGGGGTCTGGAAAGACCTTTACTATGGCGAACGTCATCGAGAAACTTCAGCGGCCGGCGCTGATACTCAGCCATAACAAGACGCTGGCGGCGCAGCTTTACGGGGAATTCAAAAGCTTCTTCCCGTCCAATGCCGTTGAATATTTTGTCTCTTACTACGACTATTACCAGCCGGAGGCCTATCTGCCGACCACCGACACCTACATCGAGAAGGATCTCAGCATCAATGACCAGATTGACAAACTGCGTCTCAGTGCCGCCTCGGCCTTGATGTCTGGAAGGCGGGACGTGATTGTGGTCTCCAGTGTGTCCTGCCTCTATGGTATTGGTAATCCGGAGGACTTTCACGCACAGTCTGTTGTCGTCAAGAGGGGCGAGCAGCGCAGTCTGACTCGTCTGCTTTATCATCTCGTTGATGCTAACTACAGTCGCACGGAGGTGGATTTCAAAAGAGGAACGTTTAGGGTCCGGGGTGACACTGTCGATGTGTTTCTCGGAGGCTCAGACGAGGCGGTCAGGATTGAGTTCTTCGGTGACGAGATCGATTCGCTCTCGTTGTTCGATCCGTTGACCGGAGCACACATCGAGTCTCTGGACGAGGTGCCGATCTTTCCGGCCACCAACTTCGTGACCACGAGGGAGCGCAGCATCAAGGCCGTGAGTATGATTCAGGATGACCTCAAGAAGCAGATCGATTATTTTAATGATATTGGCAAGGGACTGGAGGCCAAAAGATTGCAGCAGCGGGTCGAGAATGACCTTGAGATGATCAAGGAGATGGGCTACTGCCCTGGCATCGAGAACTATTCCCGTTATCTGGATGGTCGCCAGCCTGGCCAGAGACCATTCTGCCTTATCGACTACTTCCCGAAAGACTTCATCACGTTCATCGACGAGAGCCACGTAACAATTCCGCAGATCCGGGCGATGTACGGTGGCGACCACGCACGCAAGTCTGTCCTTATTGAATATGGCTTCCGCCTTCCGGCCGCTTCGGACAACCGGCCTTTGACCTTCGATGAGTTCAACTCCATCACCGATCAGAAAGTCTATGTCAGCGCCACGCCGTCGGACTACGAACTGGAACGCTCGGATGGCCTTGTGGTCGAGCAGGTTGTAAGGCCTACCGGTCTTCTTGACCCTCCGATTGAGGTACGTCCGACCAAGAATCAGGTGGATGACCTTGTAGAGGAGATCCGGAAGAGGGCCGAGAAGGACGAGAGGGTTCTCGTCACGACCCTGACCAAGAGGATGGCCGAGGAACTGACCGACTATCTGGACAAGATTGACATCCGGGTGCGCTATATCCACTCCGATGTCGATACCGGTGAGCGTGTCGAGATCATCGAGGACTTCAAGAACGGCCTTTTCGACGTGTTGGTTGGCGTGAACCTTTTGCGTGAGGGGTTGGATATTCCTACAGTGTCGCTTGTAGCGATTCTGGATGCTGACAAGGAGGGCTTCCTGCGCTCCGGCAGAGCTCTGACCCAGACAGCGGGCCGCGCGGCCAGAAACGTCAACGGTCTGGTGATAATGTATGCGGACACCGTCACCGAATCGATGGAACAGACCATCCGTGAGACCAACCGCCGCAGAACGAAACAGATTGAATATAACAAACTCCACCATATCATTCCCAAGCAGGTTGAGGTCAAAAGGAATATTCTCGTGTCCGAACTCTATGGCGAGCCGGAGAAGGCTGTCAACCATCGTGTCAAGAACGGCCCGAGCGGCAGGGTCAGCGCAGCGGATTCGGTTTCTGATCCGACATATATTCCTAACCCAAGTGACTTGGGAAGGGGAACTGTTTCGGTAGGCTTGGGGCACGATTCCAAGAGAGAGGGGAACACTGCATACGTGGATGGTTTTGTCAAGGCTGACCTTGCCGCCGTGCTTCAGGATCCGGTGATCCGGTCGATGAGCCGGGAGCAGATCCAGAAGACAATCGCGGAAGACAAGCTAAGGATGGAGAAGTCCGCCGCCGACCTGGACTTCAGCGAGGCCGCCCGCTATCGCGACGAGATGTGGGCCCTTCAGGAATATTTAAAAGTCTGGAAAGAGTAGTAAATTTCGTTACGGGATCTGGTAAATTTCGTGTGACGGGTAGTAAATTTCATTAACGACCGAAATTTACTACCCGTCTTCATTTGCTTTTATACCGTCGTTATGTACATTTGTCATACGAAATCAATCGATCCTACCTAATCAACATATAAAAATTTCCAGTTTCACGCGTGAACGGAATTATATTATAATAATGACAGAACAACAAACCTATACTATTATCTGCATAGTCTCATCCATAGTTTGTATGGTGGATGCGGTCTTGTTGCTGAATATGCGTCGTTTCATCAAGGAGATGGATCGAAGGCTGTTCCGTCCCGAACGGTACATCAGAGCGCGGATCGCGCTCGGACTCGCATTCCTGATTATATCATTGATGACAGCCGGGTTGTTGTTCAAGGGAAATGCCGCTCCGACCGGCAAATTCTTCTCCATAGTCAACCTCACCATTAGTTCCTCACAGGCTCTGCTTTTCACGATCGCGTCACTCTCGCTTCTGAACTCCAGGCTCGTAAGTTGGGGGATGTTTACGCTCAATCTGATCCCTATCTCCATTTTTGTGCTGATATACTTGATATTCATTGAACATCCAGAGATCAAGATGACGGTCTGCCACTGTTATTTCATATTCTATGTGGTTCAGTTGACTGTCTATACGATTGGTTTCAGCCTTGAAAGAAAACGGTACGTCAAACTTCTGAGAAAGATCTGCACGCCGGAAGAATTTCGGATATACAGCAATGACAGCGTCACCCTGCTTTTTGTTTCCGCCCTTGTCGTGGGAATCCTTGCCTTGTGTTCATATTTCTTTAAGGAATATTGGCAGTTGTCGCTGTTCGTGATCATTTATACTGTGTTCTATACGGTTGTGACGGTGTATTTTCTCGCATACGCAGGCAAGAGTTCGGAAATCGAGAACCTTACAGCCGATGATAATGAATTTTAAAAAACTGAATATTATTATGAAAAGAATTATCCACCTCATCACTGTCTCCGTGCTTGCCTGCGCGGCTATTGCGTGCAGCAACTACGATGACGACATCAACCGTCTTGACGATGCGAGCAAGGCGTTGGAGACCAAGGTTTCCGAACTTAAGTCCTCTTTGACCAGTCTTGAAAATACAGACAAGGAGCTTAAGGGGTACATCGACGCTCTTGAGAAGAAATCCTCAGATCTTCAGACAGCTGTCGATGCGATCAACGATCAGCTTGCCAAGGAAGGAAACGAAACACTTGTCGCCAGCCTGAATTCGTTGAAGGCCGAGATGGAGGGCAACCAGAAAAAAGTCGATTCGTCCATTGATGACTTGAATAAGAAGGATGCTGAACTGGAGGGAAAGATTGCCTCTTTGAAAACAGAACTGACCAATGACTTGAAGGCTTGGACCCAGGAAAAGTACGATAAAACCATTTCCGACCTTGCTGAATCCGTCGGCGGGATCAAGGGGACGGTTGAAACCGTTCAAAAGTCTTTGAACAGTCTTTCAGATCGCATAGACAAGATAGAAAAGGACTTGGACTCCACCATCGCCGCAAAGATAGGCACCGTGAAGGAAGACATCACCGGCGAATGCTCCAAGGCGATTCAGGATGCTGTCAGCGACCTTGAAACCAAAATCAATGGAATCAAGGAATATATCGCCGAGGTCTTGAAGAACTACTACACAAAGGATGAGATCGACCTGGCTCTTGTCTCCATCATTTACGAACCGATGTACACGGATGGGCTGATCCGGATTCCTTACAGATTGAAGGGTGGCAAATATGTTACCGAGAACTTTGAGGTTTTCTTTGCCACTTCCTGCCGGGAAAGCCTTAAAGGCCATCTGTACATTGAGGAAGCCCTTGCATACTATACCATCGATTATGGTGACGATGAGGACGAAGCTGGTGATCAAGCGAAGGTTTCAGTGATTGATGCGCATCATTACCCTGGCGGTTTTTCCTTGACATTGTCGGCCGCTTCGTTAGATGATTCTTTCTTTGCCGGAAGGTCGGGCGTGAAACTGGGAGTCACCGTAAGTCTGGATGGCCGTATAATTCTGCTTGGTTATTACACTCTTGTGCCGGCGAATCTTGATCAGGATGTGAAGACGTTCTGGGTGGATAATACTCCGTTCCGGATGGTCAAGGTTAGGGCCGGTTCGTTTGAAATGGGAGCCCCAAGTTATTTCTCCGATGCCTTGGACAATGCGAAACCACAGCACAAGGTGACCCTTACCAAAGACTATTGGATCGCCGAGACCGAACTGACACAGAAACTGTACCGGACCGTTATGGGTGATGACAACGTGACGGCGAGATGGATGGAAGGAATATTTAAGCTTACTGGAGATGATATGCCTGCTTTCGGGTTGTCTTGGAATGAATCCAAGGCGTTCATTGAAAAACTCAATGACATCACAGGAGAGGAGTTCCGTTTCCCTACCGAGGCCGAGTGGGAGTTCGCGGCCAGAGGAGGAATTAAGAGTGAAGACTTCGTCTTTTCTGGAAGTCAGAATGCGGAAGAGGTGGCTTGGTTCGCTTCTAATTCCGGTGGCAGGCCTCATTCTGTCAGGCAAAAGAAGCCGAATGAGCTTGGCCTTTATGATATGTCAGGCAATTGTCCTGAATGGTGCTCGGACTGGTACGCTCCGTATGGTGCGGCGGCTCAGACTGATCCTGTCGGCCCGGAGAGCGGAGAGGAAAAGGTCGTCAGAAGCCGCGAGAGTTTGTATAGTGCTAACACTGACTTCATCAGCGTTTATTTCCGTGATCATAAATCACCGGGGCATGAATACGAAATGCACAGCACAGTCCGTCTGGCCCTTACAGTTGAGGAATAGGACATAAAGTCGCTTCGACAGGCTCAGCGACCAGTGGAGTCGGCTGCTGAGCCTGTACTATTTTCGGTCACAGAGCTTGTCGAAGTGGCCAAGCTAAACCCTGTTGACTTTGGTGACGTGCTTAAGAAGCCGTATCTGCGAGATCACCTTGTCCAGTTCCGTGTTGGACGGCACGGAAATCCTCATCGTGATCTCGTAGGTGCCGCTCCGGCGGTTCTCATTGACGTTGAATGTCCTGAGCGATGCCTTGAAAGTGTTTACAATCTCCGTGATCTGGCCAATGACCGATGACTCCATATCTGCGATGATCTTCAGTGAGCTCTGAAAACTGCCACCGGCAGGGGAGTCCGCCCATTTAACCTTCTGGATCCTGTACGGATAGGCACTGATCAGACGCGCCGCGTTCGGGCAGGAGATCCTATGGATCTTTATGCCCTCGGTTCTGGTCACGAATCCGAACACGTCGTCCCCGAACACAGGATGACAGCACTTGGACATCTTGTAGTCCAGCCCCTTGAGATCACGGGCGTTCAGCACAAGGATGTCATCAGAAGCGTGTTGTCGGTTTCCCCATTCCTCGCCTCTGGCTCCGATCCTTTCGGCCTCCGCCTCCTTGGCAGCCTCTATGGCTTCCGCGGCCATCCTGTCCCTGTCGAGGATGTAGTTCTTGACATCATTGACATCGATGGTTCCGTCAGCCACGGCCGCATAGAACGAGTTGAGTGTGGCGTATTTAAGCTTCTTCAGCAGTTCGGCGAGAATCTCGTCCGGAAGTTCCATTTTCCAGTTTTTCAACCGCCGTCCCAGAAGCTCCTTTCCCTGCGCGGCTTTCTTATATTCCTCCTCATTGAGTTCCTGCTTGATGCGGTTGCGAGCTTTGGACGTCACAACGAAGTTCAGCCAGTCGGAGGAGGGTTTCTGGTTCTTGCCGGACATTATGTCCACGACATCCCCAGTCTTCAGCTTTTCCCTGATAGACACAGCCTTGCCGTTGATTCTGCCGCCGGTGCAGCGCACTCCGAGTCCTGAATGAATATTAAAGGCGAAGTCCAGGACGGTCGCCCCGACCGGCAGAATCCTCAGTTCCCCGGACGGAGTGAACACGAATATCTCCTTGGACGGCGGCTGCGGAAGTTCATCCGGGCTGCCTTCGTGAGGATGCTCAAGGGCATAGCGCACGGAAGTCAGCCATTTGTCCAGCTGCGCCTCGTGTTTGATGCCTTTGTATGACCAGTGTGACGCCTGTCCGTTCTCGGCCTCGTCGTCCATCCTCTTGGTCCTGATCTGAACCTCGATGTAGGCTCCGCTCTTGTTCTTGACAGTGATGTGCAGAGACTCGTAGCCGTTCGGCTTAGGGTTCGTCACCCAGTCGCGCAGACGCTTCGTGTCAGCTTCATATTCCTCGGTCACGTATGAATACACTTTCCAGCACAGGTCCTTCTCCGTCTTTGCATCGGGCTCGCAGTCGATGATGAAGCGAATGGCGAAGACATCATATACCCCCTCGAACGGAACCTTCTGCTTCTGCATCTTCCGCCATATTGAATATGCCGTCTTGGTCCTGATCTTCAGCTTGTAGTTGATCCCGTCATCGGAAAGGGTCTTCTTGAGCGGCTCGATGAACTCCTCGGTCAGCCTGATGCGGTCTCTTTCAGTGGCTTTCAGCTTGTTGGTGATGGCCCGGTACTGCTCCGGCTCCGCGAAACGGAAGTAGATGTCCTCCATCTCGCTCTTGATGTTGTAAAGTCCAAGCTGGTGTGCCAGAGGGATGTAAAGCATCAGAGTCTCCAGGATTTTCCTTTCGCGTGATGCCTTCGGGAACATCTCCAGATGCCTCATCACTTCCAGTCTGTCGGCGATTTTGAGCACGGTCACGCGAGGGTCGGTCGAATACTGGACGATCAACTTTTTGTAGCTCTCGGCCTCCAGTCTCGTGTCTTTCGGCTTGATCGTCGCGATTTTGTTCAACCCCTCGACCATCTTGTACACATCCTCCGGGAATCCGCCTGCACGCAGATCAATCTCCGGATGCTTTCTGGTAGCCTCGTGAAGGAACACCGCGGCCACGCAATCCGCCGGCAGTCCGATCTCGTCCGCCGCGATCAACGCCACGTTGACCGGATGTTCGATGAAAGGATGGCCGTTGCCCCGTGTCTCATCGGCCAGCGCGGCCGAAGCTATAGCATAAGCCTTATCGATGAGCGCCTGTCCTGCCTCATCGTACTGGGGAAATCTCTGATGAATCGTGTCCATAGCAAAGTCCGTTTTATATTCCGTGGGACAATCACTCCAAATGTCCTGCCATCAGACATCGTCCCCACGTTCATCAAAAATAGTGATTTTCCTTGAATATTTAGGTGCTGCGGCCTAAAGCTTACGGTTTTTGTAGGAATCGATGCAGCTTGGGATTATAGGCTTGTAATGCTCACTGGTGTAGAGTGGGGAGGAGATGATGAAATCGGCGGTGCTGCGGTTGGTGGCGAACGGGATGTTGTACAGGGAGGCCAGACGTGTCAGACCCATCACATCGTTCTGATGACCTTGCATAATCAGGTTGTCGCAGAAAAAGACAAGCATATCTATCTTTCCCTCGGCGATCATTCCGCCAATTTCGAAGTCTCCGCCGAGAGGGCCGCTGAGCATACAAACAACCGACGGTGCTTCTGGGCCGAGCTTCTCAGTCAGAGCCTCGGAGACAAGGCGGCCGGTCGTGCCGGTGCAGAAGAGATGACTGTGTTTGAGGGAGCCGGCATTGTAACGGACCCAATCCAACAACTCCTGCTTTCTGGAGTCGTGTGCCACTAATGCGATGTTTGTTATCATATTCTTGAATATTAATTGTTCGCTTTATGCGGTTTTACGGAACCTTCGGATTTCCCGCCATCCCGAGGGATTGATATTCGCTTCATCTCCCTGACTCCGGCTTCGGCGGCTCTTTGCTCCCGTTTCTTCCTGCTGGTGAACAGGTTGCGGATGAACTCCCTGAAAGTGTTGAACTCTCTTTGGTACGCTATGCCGACTCCGCTCCGTTGGGTGTTGTCTAGATAGTTTGTGTAGTCATCCGCCGAATGGGAAAAGAGATTCATTCTCAGCTGCCCGGACTTGTCTAGCTTGATCTCTATGTCAAGATTGCCGACCACATCAGCCCCGGACGAGGACGAATTATTATATTCACGGTTCCCGACGTTGCCGTTGACTATCACCCTGTTGTTGAAGAGTTGTGTCGAGACGGCGACATCGAATATGTTCGTGCCGCTCTCGCTGGACTGATAGTTCAGTCCAAGGTCAAGCGGAATGTCCAGTTTCTGCAGGATGTTGTTTAGCTGGCCGGCCATAATTTCTGCCACATTTGAGTAGAGCATATTGCTGTTGTTCACGACTCCGGACTGCTCGTCAGGCATAAAACTGCCGGATATCAGAAGGGACAGGAACTGGCGCTGGACCTTGTCATCCGTGTTCAAAGCGCTTTCCACCCTCGATTTTGTGGTCGGGTCGAGATCCGGGACATCGATGGAGAACGAGAGTTTCGGCTCACGCATCTTTCCGGACACCCCGATGCCGCAGTTCACCAGCCTTCGTGCGGAGACCGAGGTCGTGTCAGCGATCAAAGTGGCCACCGAGGCCTTTGTTGAATATATTCCATTGATGTTCAGGTCACTGTCCATAACGTCCCCGTTGAAGCGGATCGAACTTCCTTCCGAGATCGTGAAGTCTCTCTTGGCGATGTCCATAGCGTTGAAATGGAAATTGCCTGATTGTAGCGTGTAGTCTCCGTTGATGGTGAACAGATCACGGCCTGGACGTACCTCGATGTCTATTGTGCCCCGTCCACGGCCGTTCAACACATTGCCGGCCGCCCGGTCTATCTCAACGTAAGCCTCTGTGCCTTGGTTCGCGTCAACCCTGAGTCTCAGTCCGAAATCGCTGCCTTTGCCTTTCCGCTCCACCAGATTGTTCATCATCGCATCATACGGATCAATATAGACCTCCTTGAAAGCCTGTTTGAACGTAAGCAGATCATTCTTTCCGTCATTCGAGGCCTTGTCTATAGGAATATGTATGCGTCCGCTCTTGTCTGTCCTGGCGTTGATGTCCAGCAGAATGGCCTCGAACGGGCCTTTGATGAGAACGTCCCCGCTGGCGAACAGATGACCGTAGAATGCCTGGTTGTCAGCCTCGGTCATATCGATGGCCTCCATCCTGTTCATCGTGATCTTCGAGTCCATCCTGAAATTCTTCAGTCTGTCGAACAGCAGTCCACCTGAGATCCTTCCCGTGCCATCATATCTGTCTTTGATAGTGACATTATCGAAGAACAATCCCTTGTCTGTCACAGAGAACGGACCGTTGGCATAATACGCCACGTTTGTGAATCCGACCCTTAGAAGAACATCGTCGAATCTTGTGCCCTCGCTGGAAACCGACAGATTGTCAAGGCTTCCGTTTACATTCACCTTGCCGCTCATCGTGCCTCCCATTTCGCTGAAAACGGATTTTAGAACCGGCGCTATGTAGCCGACGTTCAGTCCGTTGAGTGTTGCGGTGGCGTTGATGCCGCGGTCTTTAAGGTAATAGTCTCCGGCGATGTCCAACGTTCGGGAGCCATTGATGTCATTCTTGGCGAGGAAGCGCATTTTTCCATCATCCAGCGATCCGGCGAGCCTGAGTGTACCCATCCGCTGCCCTGCCACTTCGGTGGAGTCTGATGTCAGGTTCATCATCAGACCGGCGTTGCCGTTCCACGGAGAAGAGATTATGGCGTGTCCGGTGGCAAGTCCCGAAATCCCGAAGCTGTCGCCAAGGAATTTGTTCAGCAGTCCAAGGTCGAATTTCACGAGATTGACAGAAAGCGTGTCTTTCTTTGTGAACGAATATCCTCCGTTTACCTTCACGGATTGGTCGGCGCATCTCGCCATGAGATTGTCAACCTTTATGTCCTTGCCGATGATGTCGATGGTGGACTCGGTCACATCCCATGCCGCGTCATCGTACCAGATGTAAGACGGAAGCGTGCGTCCGTGGATGGCCAGATCGCCGTTGCGTTCCCGTCCGATATTGCCTGAGAGATAGAGCTCACCTTTGTTGGCGAGATCCGTTCCGTTGTCGTACGTGAATCCTGCACCGAAACTGTTGTCCTTGGCGTAGAGCATAAGATTGTCTTTCAGAAGACTGAGCCCTGAAACAGTGATGGCCGAGAAGCCGGCTATGGCGTTGAGGCTGTTGTCCCTGTTGTCAAACGTAAGGTCAATGTCCTTCAGGTAGTTCTTTCCGAGCGCCACTCTCGGGGACTTGACGGAGGCTGTCACATTTCCGTCCTTGGTCACATTCAGGCGTATTTTCGTGCCTTGGGCCACGTACAGTCCTGGCTTGAGGAATGAAAGGATGTCCCTTGCGTCACCGATGTCGAGTCCGAGGTCATATTCATCACCCTTCCATACAGATAGGCTCCCTTTGCACAAGGCAGGCAGTTCCTTTTGTACGGTCAAGGCTTGAATGTCGTTTATCAGGCTGGTGAATGGCTTTGTGCCGATGTAACTGCCGTTGACGAAACCGGATGTGATGTTCACCCTGTTCACGTTGTTGTTGGAATGTGACTTGACGCAGATGTCGCCGATCTCGTGCCAACCATTGTCGTTCTCAAGGGTCAATCCAAGGATATCCAGATCTCCGATCAGATCCCCACGGCTGATGTTCATATAGTTGGCGTTGACGCGGCCGGAGATCTTGGAGTTTTCCCTCTTGTCCAGCCTCAAGGCGTGCAGGTCCGCGTAGCCGATTGACGCATAGAATTTGTACAGACCATTTCTGGTTTTGTCCGAAAGGGTGAACAAACCTTGGAAGAGGAAATTCAGATTCGGGTCGCTGCACACGATGCGCCCGTCGAAGGCGTTGTCTGAATATGTCCCCGCAGTCGCGATTTTGGAGTAGTCGTACCCCAGGGCTGACATCTTGTCCACAAACAAGGAATCAATCCGCAGACTGGTCTGGCCTTTCCCGAGCGTCATATCCATCGTTCCGCGCATAGTGAGCTCTCCGAGCTGTTTCACCCCAGCCACTTTTCCTATGTTGAGATTGCGGGTTGAGATATTCCCGCCGAATCCCATCGTCTTTTTCTTGTCGATCAGATTCCGCACATCGGCATCTGCTGTGACGAGACCGATAGGAGATGAGATCTTTCCTTTGACTTTCAATTTGTTGAGAGTCCCTTTCGCACTTCCGTCGAATGTCAGCCGAGTGTCGGGTGCGAATCTGGACAGATCTATTCTGGCGCTTGGCGCGAATCCTTTGATGAATATTCCGAGCCCGTCAGACGTGAACCCAAGGCCATCGACATCGAAATCCATCAGCATATCATTGACTTTCGGAAGTCTGGACAGCCTTCCGTCGATTTTGCCGGAGACTCCGCTGTAGGTCTCGGAGAAGTCGAAATTTCCTATGACAAGATCGCTGACCGGGCCGATGACATCCGCGCTCTTGACATTGATGACGGAATTCATCCTGCGCAGGGACGGCGCGAAATAGGATATGCTCTTGAAATCAATTCTGCTGCTGAATATCCTGCCTGTCATCCTGACCTCGTCTATATAGTGCGAGAATGAACGGATGCTGTCATATTCCATTGAATATTCAGTCATCCTTATGTCCGACCACGTGTCCAGCATCCGAAGGTTGCGGATGAGGGTCTTGCCTTTCTCTATGGTTGTCTTCCCGGACATCTCCAGAATGTCGTAGCCGCTTCGCTCCGTGGCTTTCAGCTTCTCTACCGTGCCTTCGATCCGTCCGCCGCTGAATCTGATGTCGTGCGCCTGAAGAATATGCGCGGTCACGTCCAGATTTTTCCAATCGATGCCATATTCACGTAACGGCTTGTCATTTACAAGGTTCAGGAGTCTGAATCTGAAGTTCTTTATGTTGATTCTGTCCGCGTTGATTTTCAGCGACATCGGTTTCTTTTCTTTCTTCTCGTCAGGCTTACTGAAAAAACGGCTGATGTTGCTTCCGCGCTCGTCCTTGGCGAGGGAGAATGATCCGTCTTTGACACTCAGCCTTTTGACGTGAATCGTCCTGTCATTCCGTAATCCCTTGAGGGACAATGTCACCACGATGGACTTTGCGTTGGCGATGGTGTCAACCTTTTCGTTGCCCCAGTCGGTGACAGGCTTGTTGTCGATAAGCACCACATCCTTGAGAACCAAGGCGGTGAATGGCTTGATGTGTATTTTCGAGAATTCGATCCGTCCGTTTATCACTCCGTCCAGAGATTCGATGACCTTTCTGGCCACAAAAGTCTGGGCCGCCGGAGTCTGAAGCAGAATCCAGCAGGCGAACAGCAGCGCCGCAAGCGCCACAATGATACCCCAGAATATCTTTAGAGCCTTTTTCAACAACCTTGTGCCATAGCGATCAGCGCCTTGGCTTATAACAACAAAGATACTAAATATCCGTTGTATTGCCGAAAATAGTTGTATCTTTGCCGTCCAGAATTAATGTCTTTGAAGAATATGTCGGATTATATCCTTGGAATCGAATCGAGCTGCGACGACACATCGGCCGCCGTGATCAAGGACGGATTCCTGCTCTCCAACGTTATAGCGAGCCAGCAGGTCCACAAGGATTATGGAGGAGTCGTTCCAGAACTCGCCTCCAGAGCCCACGAACAGAACATCGTGCCTGTCGTAAGCCAGGCGTTGGACAAGGCCGGAATCAAGGCTTCTGACCTTACTGCCATAGCGTTCACCCGAGGCCCGGGACTTTTGGGCTCGTTGCTGGTCGGCACATCGTTTGCCAAGGCGCTTGGCGTGGCTTTGAATATTCCTATAATTATGGTCAATCACCTTCAGGGACATATTCTCGCTGACTTCGTGAAGCAGGAGGGGAAGGAAAACCGGCAGCCGGCGTTTCCGTACCTCTGCCTGTTGGTCTCAGGAGGCAACTCGCAGATTGTCAAGGTGAACGGCCCGTTGGACTATGAGATTCTCGGACAGACCATCGATGATGCCGTCGGTGAGGCGTTTGACAAGTGTTCCAAGATGATGGGGCTTGGTTATCCGGGAGGGCCGGTGATCGACAGGCTTGCCAAGCTTGGTGATCCGAACCGCTTCAAGTTCGCGAAGCCGCAGATTCCAGGGCTGGACTACAGTTTCAGCGGAGTGAAGACCTCGCTGCTGTACTTCGTACGTGACGAGATGGCAAAAGATCCGGAGTTTATGGAGAAGAACAAGGAGGACATCTGCGCCAGCTTCCAGAAGACATTGATAGACATCCTGATGGATAAGCTGATCAAGGCCGCGAGGCAGACCGGGATCAAGGAGGTGACCATCGGCGGAGGAGTCTCAGCCAACAGTGGACTGCGCTCCCGGATCGAGGAGGAAGGCCGCAAGCGTGGCTGGAACACCTACCTTCCTGAGTTCAAGTTCACCACGGACAACGCCGCGATGATCGCCATAGCCGGTTGGTTCCACTATCTCGCCGGCGAGCGCACCTCGCTTGATGTCGCCCCCGTCTCCCGCATCGCGGATTATTAATGAAAATAATGAATAAATTTGACCATATTCCCACTGCGAGCCATTCTGAATCATTTGTGGTTATAAAAGTCGCGGAATTTGGAGCGAAGCGACAGAAGGGGTTCGGGGAAAACATTCCCCGTGCCCCTCGGGGCTGTCACGAAGTGACTGGGGGTTGAAGGAAATTGCTGGTTTTGAATATTGATGAATTTATTTGTAGTTGAAGAATCTGATTTTAGGAAAAGAATATGATTGAATTTGAAATGACCGGAAGGGTAGGCCGAGACCTTAGGCCGGATGACGTGAGGATCGTCGCGGCGAGAGAGATGAACCTCCGCGGCAACGCGGTCATCAACGTGATTGACCCGACCAAGTCCTACCAACCGACCTTCCCGAACGCCGACGCGACCTGCGTGATCGCCAAACGTTCGATAGACGCGCGCAACGATGTGATCTACCGTTACCGCATCGAGGGCTACAACCATCGCTTTGAATCTTACGTCCCTTACGAGATTCCTGAATATAAGGATGTCACCGACGCCGAGCCCGTGATCATCATCGGAGCCGGCCCGGCCGGAATGTTTGCGGCACTTAAGTTGCTGACACTGGGCTTCAAACCGGTTATTCTGGAAAGAGGCAAGAACGTGCGCGACCGCAAGTTTGATATGGCGAAGCTCACCCGTGAGGGAATCCTGAACCCTGAGTCCAACTTCTGCTACGGTGAGGGTGGAGCCGGAACGTTCTCTGACGGAAAGCTCTTTACCCGCTCGTCCAAGAGGGGAGACATACGCGAGGTGCTGCACCAGTTTGTGAACTTCGGCGCAAGCCCGCAGATCCTTGTCGACGCGCACCCGCACATCGGCACCGACCGCCTTCCGAAGGTCGTGGAGAACATCCGCCAGTGCATCCAGTCCAGAGGTGGTGAATATCACTTCGGCACGAAGGTCACTGACATCACCCGCAAGGATGACTGCACGATTGAGGTGAAAGCCCTTGACTCAGAGAATCTCACGAAAGCCGGAAAGCCAAGTGAGCGGACATATTCTGCAAAGAAGGTGATCCTTGCCACCGGACATTCCGCCCGTGACATCTATGAGATGCTTGTCGCGAAGAACTGCGCCCTTGAGGCCAAAGGATTCGCGATGGGAGTCCGTGTGGAGCATCCGCAGGCCCTCATCAACGACATCCGCTACCACGGCCAGTGGGAGCCAGGGATGCCAGCGGCGGAATATTCATTTACAGAGCAGGTTAACGATCGTGGCGTGTTCTCGTTCTGTATGTGCCCGGGTGGTGTCCTGGTGCCTTCAGAGACTGAGCCTGAGACCATCGTGATGAACGGAATGTCAAACTCCGCTCGAAGCGGAAAGTTCGCCAACGCCGGAGTGGTCGTGCAGCTCAACCCTGAGGACATCCCTGAGGAATATGCCGACAAGGGCGCTTTCGCCGGTCTGGAATTCCAGAAGGATGTGGAAAGAAAAATGTGGGAATATGCCCACGAGCATTCAGACTCAGAGAATCCTTTTGTCGCTCCGGCCCAGAGGATGGTGGATTTCTGCGAGGGCGAGGATTCCGAGGATCTCCCGGAGACTTCCTACAAGCCGGGCGTTGTTCCGGCTCCGCTCCACGAACTGCTTCCTCCGATCATCGCCGAGAGGCTTCAAGATGCGTTCCCTCTTGTGAACCAGAAATCGATGAGAGGCTATTATACGAATGATGCTCTGTTGATAGGTGTCGAGTCTAGGACTTCGTCTCCGGTCCGCATTCCGAGAAATCCTCGCAACTGCGAGGCCGACGCGTTCCCAGGACTCCTTCCGTGTGGTGAAGGTGCGGGATATTCCGGCGGTATTGTCTCGTCAGCCATTGATGGCATCAACTGCGCCGTCGCCGCTGCCCGCTCGCTTTCCGGGGTTGATACTGAGGCCACTGGTGAGGTGGGCGAATAGACTGACCGGTCGCTGAGCTTGTCGAAGCATACCATTCCTAATGGCTTGACAAACAATGACCGTCAAAACGACATTATAGATACGATCAACAGATACCTCCTCTCAACCGAAATTTTGCACGTTACCAAAATTTCTGGGTTGAGAGGGGGTATCTGTCGATAGGGTTGGTGTATGTCACAAATCCGCGTATGCACTCTGTTTATTCGCCTTACCTTTGCCCGTACCGCCGTTTTGTATAGGAAACGGCTTTATGATGTACCGAACACATCGGTCAGGTCCCTTGGTGCGGGAAAAGGCTCTGTTGTGTACCGAACACATTAGTCAGGTCCCTTGGTGCAGGAAAAGGCCCTGTGGTGTGCCGAACATATCGGTCAGGTCCCTTGGTACAGGAAAAGGCCCCGTGGTGTACCGAACGCATCGGTTAGGTCCCTTGGTACAGGAAAAGGCTCCGTTGTGTACCGAACACATTAGTCAGGTCCCTTGGTACAGAGAAACGTTCTTTGGTGTACAGACCTGATGTCGTGACGGAAACGGTGCTGTGATTTTGTGCGAAAAGATGAGTATATTTGTGGTTGTGAGAGGTGATTTACGTTATGAAACTGAATAGTAGATTATTTTACGGTTTGCTGGCGGCGTTGGCGCTGCTGGCGGCCGGATGTTCTAAGGATAATACTGATCCGGTGCCCGATCCTGGGACTGAGGAACAGCTTGTCGAGAATCCGAAGGTCAGGGCGGCCTTGAAGACTATGATGTCGGAGGCGGCAAAGACGGACGCTACGCTTAACGGAGTGGCGGTATGGCAGGAGGGATATGCTCCTTCTGGAGTGTGGGCGGAAGGCTCCGACAGGAACACCAAGCGTCAGATGTGGTCCGTCACCAAGACATTCACGTCCATGGCGGTCGGAATAGCGGTCGGGGAAGGGAAACTGAACCTGTCGGAAAAGGTTGCCCCGATGTTCCCGGAGGAAGTGGCGGCAGCGGAAAAGAATATGACGGATGCCCAGAAGGCTAACCTTGAGGCCTTGACAGTCAGGCATCTGCTGATTATGGCGAACGGCCACAAGAAAGATCCGACGGTTGAATATGCCACTGAATATTTCAAAAAGGATCCGTTCGGCTCGCTCAAGTATATTCATAATGAATGGGTGGATGTCTCCGGGCTGCTGAAAAAATATGATTCAACGCTTCCGGGGCTGTTCTTTGAATATCCTTTCGATGCGGTTCCGGGAGAGAAATTCTGCTATGACAGTTTCTCTTCCTGTATCCTTTCAGAGATCATCACCAAGAAGACGGGAGAGACAATGGCCGACTATCTCTACACAAGGATGTTCAAGCCGATGGGACTGGACAAGCCTGAGTGGGAGGATATTCAGGGAGTGACAGCCGGTGGCTGGGGACTGCATCTTAGCACGGACGAGATGCTGACGTTCGGCCGTCTGCTTCTGGATGGCGGGAAATGGAACGGACAGCGGATCATCCCTGAGGACTATCTCAAGGAGGCCGTCAAGGATCAGATCAAGGATCGGATGAATTATGGTCAGAACTATTCCACGACCGGTTACGGCTACCAGATTAGAACCCGTTCCGACGGGTCGTTATATATGGCTGTAGGACTTTTCGGACAGTATATCGTGGTGATTCCGAACAAGAAGGCCGTGATCGCGTTGACCTCTGCGATGCCGTTCGACGCTGACAACATCCTTAAGGATCTGTCAAAGATTATGGATATGCTTAACGGAAACCTTGACTCCAGCGTGAAGCCGCTTGAACTGGCTTGGAAGTACGTTGTGCCGGAACTTTAGAGGTTTTGTGAGAATATTCTATTCAAAGATGAAACACATCACGTTGACGTTGCAACGAAACGATTGGAGCGAAGCGACAGAAGGGGTTCGGGGAAACCTTTCCCCGTGCCCCACCGGGGCTGTCACGGAGTGACTGGGGGTGAATTTTTATAGTTGGCATATTCAAGAACAATGGCTGCGGAAGAGGATAAGAAAGTAACTTTTGCTCCGATGATGGAAAGCGGTGTGCACGCTGGTTTTCCGTCGCCTGCGCAGGACTACATCAATTCGTTCATCGATCTCAACAAAGAGTTGGTGCGACATCCGGCGGCGACTTTTTTCGCCCGTGTGGTGGGGGATTCGATGGTGGATGCCGATGTGAACGAAGGAGACGTGTTGGTAGTGGACAAATCGATCGAGCCGAGGGAAGGGGATATGGCCGTATGCTTCATCGATGGGGAATTTGCCTTGAAGTACATCTCCTTCCGTGATCCGGCCGATACGTCACGCGTGGTCAAAGCCTCCAAGCCTGGCGTGTCCTATGATATTCTTAAGCGTAAAAGAATATGGCTGCTGCCGGCGAATGAGAAATATCCTCCCATCGAAGTGACTGAGTCCAACGACTTTACGGTCTGGGGAGTGGTAACCTACGTCATCAAGAAAGTGTGTACGCGCTAGTTGACTGCAACAATTTTTTCGTTTCGTGCGAGAGGGCTTTCCAGCCGGAGTTGGAAGGCCGTCCGGTCGTGGTGCTGTCCAACAACGACGGCTGCGTGGTCGCGCGGAGCAATGAGAGCAAGGCGATGGGCATCAAGATGGGGACACCGTTCTTCAAGATCCGCTATCTCGTGGAGCAGGGGAGTTTGGTGGTGCGCTCGTCCAATTACACCCTCTATGGCGACCTTTCCGCGCGGGTGATGTCACTCCTTGCCGAGACCGCGCCGCGGCTGGAGGTATATTCCATTGACGAGGCGTATATGGATATGGACGGCGTCGCGCCCGAAAGCATTCCGGGAATATGCTCGGTTCTGGTGACGAAGGTCCGTCGTTGGACGGGCATTCCGGTCAGCATCGGGATAGCCGGCACCAAGACCCTTGCCAAGGTCGCCAACCATTTCGCCAAAAAGTACAAAGGCTACAATGGAGTCTGTGTTATAGATTCCGAGGATAAAATCCGTAAGGCCTTGGCGTTGACTCCGATAAAGGAAGTCTGGGGAATAGGTTGGCGTGGCGCTCCGAAACTGGAGTCTGTCGGGGTCAAGACCGCCTTGGACTTCATTAAGAGACCGTCCGAATGGGTCCGTGGGATGATGGGAATAGGTGGCGTGAGGACTTGGTTTGAGCTTCAGGGAAAACGAATGATCGAGGATGAACGCAATGAAAAACGCAAAAGCATCTGCACTTCCCGTTCCTTTGACAAGATGGTCACGGACATTGACGAGATGACGTTGAGAGTCTCTGATTTCGCCGGGAAATGCGCAGAGAAACTTCGTCTGGACGGAACGGCGGCATATTCAGTGGGCGTATTCATCCAGACCAACCGTTTCCGGGACGACCTGCCGCAGTATTTCCCCAACGCCAGCGTCCGGCTTGACGTTCCGGCCAACAGCACCCAGGAGGTCGTCGCCGCCGCCCTGCGCGCCTTGAGAATGGTCTTCCGCAATGGCTTTGAATATAAAAGGGCCGGCGTGACCGTCTCCGACATTGTGGAGGCCGACGCCATCCAGACCATCCTATTCGATTTCGACCAGGAGACCCGTGACCGTGACGACCGCATCTCCAAAGTGATGGATCTGGTCAACACCTCCGGCAAGAATGTCTTGAGGCTCGCCACCCAGCGCCCAGGCCACTACTCCGATGGCATCCGCCGCGAATTCTGCTCCCGCCTCTACTCCACCTCCTGGTCGGAACTGTTGGAAATCAAGTGATGATCTTTTTGTGATCTCTACGGGCGAGTTTCTGACTGATTCACGCCTTGGGTGGAACAAATAGCTATCCCAAAGCGGATTATGTGGATAATGACGCTTGTGGAAACTATTTTTTTTGTATATTGCGGAAAAATAAATGCCTTATGAAAAAACAGCAAAACTATTGGTGACGGCTTTGGCCTTGTTCTTTGTGCTGTCTCCAGCCCTTTATGGCCAGAGTAGATTTGTGGATAAACTCTATTATAGTTTCAATGTGGTTGGCTCCAAGGTTGGTAAGGATATCGGTGCTTTGGAAATCGAGCAGAGGATAGGCTATTACGTCTGCAAGGATTTCGGAGTGTATCTTCCGATTGGAATCGCTGAATGCCTTTATAATAGGTCAACCACGAAAAACTACGATTTTCAAGGCAAGCTTGGCCTAGGTATGGCTTACCGTCATTTCTTCAACAAGACGGATGGTCTTGAGGTAAGCTTGACCGGTTTGGCGACCGTGGGGAATTACGACTTCAATTATTGGCAGGGACGCTTGATGTGCGCTTATGCGATCCGCAACAGTCGTGAAAGGACTTCTTTTCTTGGTGTCGGCCTGCAATATTCCTCGCCATATAATAATGAATTCAATGGGAAGACAATCCATCCTTGCGTGATGTTCGGCTGGACGTTCTGATAAAATAATTCCGTCCGCTTCTTTGTGGATTGAAGCGGGCGGAATATTCTTAAAAGGCCTCTGCCTTATTTCACCTTCTCCCTCTTGCCGAGCTTCTCGCGGACGAGGAGCGGCTCGTTGGTCGTGATGCAATCGACACCGAGGTCGATCATATCCTGGATGTCCTTCTCCTTGTTGACGGTCCAACAGTTGATGCTCATCTTGTTGTCGCGGGCCTGCTTGAACCAGGTCGGATTCTTGGCGAAGACCTTGTACTGGTAATCGACACCGTTGATTCCGAGCTTGGCGAGTTCCTCAGGGCTCTTGTCCTTGTCCAGATACTGAACCGTGAAGCCAGGGCAAAGGGCGGCGACCCTTTCACACATATTCAGACTGAACGAGATGAAAATCACTCGCTTAGGGTTGTACAGCCCATGCTCCTTGAGAGCCTTGACGCTCTGGTCAACCATATAGTCCTCGTGGGCCTTGTCGATCTGCTTTTTGAGTTCGAACACAAGGACGGTCTTCTTGCTCTTCTCGCCCTGTGTGAGATATTCATCCAGTGTAGGGATCTTCTCACCGTTCTTCAGGCGGCAGTCCTTGAAGTCAGCGTAGTCGTGATTCCAGATCCTCATTCCGTCGATGTCCGGATCGTGGTGCACAAGCATGACGAGGTCGGAGGTGATGTGCACATCGAACTCGCTGCCCCACAGCCCGTTCTGCTGCGCCAGTTCAAGCGATTTGATGGAGTTCTCGGCATAGCCGGCTTCCTCGCAATTCCAGAATCCTCTGTGCGCTGTCACCGCGATCTTCTGCGGAGCGCACGAAGCGGTGAGCGCAACCATGGCAGCCACCGCCGCAACCTTAGCAATCTTTTTCATATTCATTGAATATTTCAGTTATTAATATGTCCGTTTCCATTTCGAAAGTGCTCGGTTCATCACAACTAAATTCGGCCCTTTGGCTCTGTCGGTTGATGACCGCTCTTCCGGTCACAAGCCTTGGATCCCGCAGTGTTGTTCTCCGCATCAAGGCTTGTGGCAACAAACCGTGGATTTGCGGCGAAGTTCTACGTGCCAAGGATTGTAAGGACAAATGTAGTAAATTTATGCCGATAAGTAAAGTTAGGAATATACCTGAAAACGCAAGTTTTTATGTACTTTTGTCCCGCAGTAAAAATGATTATGATGAAAAGAACTTTATTGGCATTGGCGATGCTTGCGGGCACTCTTGATGTTTTCGCACAGGCTCCGGAGTATCTTCCGGAATGGAAAGAAGGCTATCTGGACATCCACACGATCGCCACGGGAAGAGGTGACGCGGCGTTGATCGTGATGCCGGACGGAACTTCGATGATGATCGATGCTGGTGATAACGCGAAGGCTAAGGACACACAACATCCAGACAACACGAAGAAACCGGGTGAGTGGCAGGCTCTCTATATGAAGTATTTCATGGCGCAACTTCCTGACAAAGAGAATCTTGACTATGCTTTGGTGACCCATCTTCACAACGACCACATCGGCTCTATAAAAGATGCGCTTCCCGGGACGCACGGCTATGCACTTTCCGGGATAACTCTCGTGGGCGAACATATTCATTTCAACAAGTTGGTTGATAGGGCATATCCAGACTATGACTTTCCGTCCAGAGAGAATGTCCTGAATGCGAACAAAGGCTTCATAGAGTATTACATAGACTTCGTCAACTATTCTGTAGGGCAGGGAATGGCGGCGGAGAAATTCTCCATCGGAAGCAAGAAACAGTTTTCGATGGTTCACAATCCGAAGAAATACGCCAAGGAGTTTGAAATCAGAAATCTGGCCGCGAATGGGGAGGTCTGGACAGGACACGGCAGGAAATCAGCGAAGATGTACAGCGGAGACCCGACTCTGTTTGACGAGAATATGAACTCCTGCGCCATCCGTCTGCGCTACGGGAAATTCTCCTACTTCAACGGCGGCGATCTCTCCGGCGGGAATTGGCCTATCTTCAAGTCTCAGGAAAGGGACTTCGAGACACCGGTTGCCAAAGTGTGCGGCAAGGTCACGGTGATGAAGGCCAATCATCACGGCTACTACGACACCTGCAATGCGTTCTTTATGCAAACATTGTCACCTCAGGTCATCATTATCGACGCCAGGAGTCAGAACCATCCCGTACCTTCCACAATGACAAGAATATCCGACCCTCAGGTCTGGAGAGGGGAGCGTGACTATTA
>CAVBMN010000001.1:0-81155 GCA_963596515.1 bacterium | reverse complement strand
TGTCCGGTCCGGTGAAGGTCGTCTCGCCGATGCCCACCTGCTTCTCATTCAGCGAAGGATAGCCAGTGTTGACGTATGAATATGTATGAGCGACCTGAGGGATTTCCCCCACGATCTTGATCCCTGCGGTGTCGGTCACGAACTTGGTCTTGCGCCAGTTCTTGCGAATCGGTGTCATCGAACCCGGCTTATGGTCCTTGGCCGGAACGATGTTCACCCAAGTGTGCGAAGTGCCATCGCAAGTGTGTGAGGTCATCACCGACCCGTCCGTGCTCGCTAGCCTCCCGACCACAATGCTCGTGCATTCCAGCCCCGAATTCTCATCATCTTGAGCCCAAGCCCCGAATCCAGCGGCACAGAACGCCGCCAATATCACCATAAATTTCCTCATATCCACAATCATATATTATCGAATATTCAAATATACCGAAAAACCCTTTGACAAACAAACCGAAATCGTTTTAGAATTTCCCCTGTCCTATCCCACCAATAAAAGGCGCAAGCAATTGCCGATACAAGAAAAATGGCTATCTTTGAAAGCATACGACTTAAGCCGTGGCCTAAAGGAGTTAAACACCATTCGGACAAACGAGTCAAGACCGCATCGAAAATATTCACACATTATGAAAAAGATAAAGTACAAGACAAGCATTTCCATATTGATTGTGATGGCCTCCATCGTGCTGGTGCTGCTGTGCCTGCTGATCGTGCACACGTTCCGCACGGGAGAGGAGGCGACCGTGGGAATATTCTCGCTCGCGGCAACGCTGGTCGGCACCATATTCATAGCCATCGAGCTGAAGAACGGGTCGGAGGTCACTTGCAGCGAGATGCTGATCAACCTGAACAACTATTTCCACGACAGCGACCGGCTGATGAAGGTCTATGAGGTGCTGGAGAATGCCGAAATCGACGGAGACTACAGCTATGAGCGTTGGAAGGATGTCTCCAGCGTGGAGGTGGCCCAGTACTGCACCTTCTTCGAGAACCTCTACCTGCTCTACCGCCACCACATCGCCAGCATTGATGATCTGGACGACCTTTTCGGTTACCGGTTCTTCCTGTTTATGAACAATCCGTACATCCAGGAGAACTACATCCTGCCAACATCATCCTCCTACGTGCAGGTCTTCGAACTGTACAAGATCTGGATCAAGTACCGTGAGCGGGAGAACAGCGGCGCGAACGGTTGGCAGCGGCACGTTCCGAGCCACCAGTTTATGTTCCCGGAGAAGTACCTCCAAAACAAGCTCTATCTCTTTGACTACGGGACTTCTGAATATAACAAAGTCATCTCCACGCTTTCTGACGGGTTCACGATGAAAAGGTTGGGCTTCGACAGCCTCAGCGCAGTGGAAAACCTTCAGCGGAAAGTGGTTGACAGAATGGAGAACAAGAATCTCTTCTACCCGTTGAGCCGCGAAGAACTGATTGAGTCAATGCAGCTTGACTATCTTTCGGGAATATTCTCACCCGAAGGCCGGTTGGCGGCATTCAGCGTCATCGTGAGCAATCGAAGTGGCGAACGCAGCCTTGCCTCGGACCTTCACCTCAATCCTTCCGAGGTGTTCACTTTCGACGCCGTGGCGGTGGACAATGAATATCGCGGCAGAGGTTTCCAACGAATGTTCATCGGCTGGTCCATTGACCTGGCTAAAAGCACAGGAGTCAAGCACATAGTCGCCACAGTGGATCCGCAGAACATTCCGAGCGAGCGCAACTTCCTCGCCCAAGGCTTCGTGGTCGCCGAGACCAAGACCAAGTATATCGGCCTCACCCGAGACATCCTCCGGCTGGATGTATAGAGCCATCTTCGGTGGCGTTTTGGACTATTATCGTTGCCCTGTATGGCCACACTGCACTCTCCGGCAACGATTCACGTCTTTTTTGCCACCCTGAAAGGTCACGCCACACTCTTAGGGAACGTTTTCGGCCTGAAACGCTTCCCGACAGTGTCGTTTGCACTCTCCAGCAACGTTATAGTGCGTTATTGTCGCCCAACAGTGTTACTCAACACTATTCGGAAGGGTGTTTTTGTCTAAATTGCTGCCAAACAGTGTTGTTGGAGGATTTTAGGTAAGCGGTGAGAAAAGGGTTACTTGGGACAACTCCGAAATCTCTTTCCGCATATTCAAGGTTTTTTGTAAATTTGTAATCTTGCCTCTTCGGTAGAGGAGACATTCAAACTTATATTTTGAACAAACATAAGACATTGATATGGCGAAAGGTAAGATACTGGAGGACACTCCGCTGATCAAACAGTTTTTCTCTGTGAAGGCACAGCATCCGGAAGCGGTGCTGCTTTACAGGGTCGGGGACTTCTACGAGTCCTACTCCGATGACGCTGTGCTGGTCAGCAAGGTTCTGGGTATCGTCCAGACCAAGAAATCCAACGGGGACAAGGGCTACATTGAGATGGCTGGATTCCCGCACCACGCCATAGACCTCTACCTTCCGAAACTTGTCCGGGCGGGCTACAAGGTGGCCGTCTGCGACCAGTTGGAGGACCCGAAATTCGCCAAGAAGCTTGTGAAACGAGGTGTCACCGAGCTTGTTACACCAGGCGTTGCTTTCAATGAACAACTTCTGAACCAGAAAGAGAATAACTTCCTCGCCGGCCTGACCTTCGACAAGGATCAGTGCGGAGCCGCCTTTTTGGATGTCTCCACGGGATCGTTCCAAGTCGCCCAGGGAGCGCTGGACTACATCGGGACATTGATCGCCTCCTTGAACCCTAAGGAGATTGTGGTCCAGCGAGGCTACGAGAAGGGAGTCAAGGAAAAGTACGGGGACAATCTCTACATCTCCACGATAGAGGAATGGGCGTTCGTTTACGATGCCGCCGTCGAAAGGCTAAAGAAGCAGTTCAATGTCGAGTCCCTCAAAGGCTTCGCCGTGGACGGATTTCCTTTGGGAATATGCTCGGCCGGAGCGTTGATGGTCTATCTGGAGCAGACACAACACACTGGCCTAAAGAACATCTGCTCGATCTCAAGGATCGATGAGGAGAAGTTCGTGTGGATGGACAAGTTCACGATGAGGAACTTGGAGATATTCAATTCATCCGTAGGAGGTGAAGGAGTCTCGCTTGTCAGCGTCATTGACAAATGCTCGTCCCCGATGGGAGCGAGGCTTCTGCGCAGCTGGCTGGCGATGCCGATAATGGACATCAAGGAGCTGAACAGCCGCTATGATGTCGTGCAGCACTTCCTTGGAGCCGGCGACGACCTTGACAAGATTCAGGAATATATCGGCGACATCGGAGACCTTGAGAGGATCATCTCCAGAGCAGCCACAGGCCGGATCGCACCCCGGGAGGTGATGCAGCTGGGACGTGGACTGTCCCGGATGGAGCCGATAACGGCACTCTGCAAAGACCACGGGATCAAGGCGTTGGATTCGCTCATCGGCAAGATGAAAAACTGCTCGAAGCTGCTTGACAGGATCACAGCGACGATGACCGCCGAACCGGCGGCAGCCGTGGGGAAAGGCGAGGTCATAGCCTCTGGAGTCAACCCCGATCTGGACGAACTCAGAAGCATCTCCTCGGGCGGAAAGGACTACCTTCTGAAACTCCAGCAATCCGAAGCTGAGAGGACGGGAATATCCTCGCTCAAAATAAGTTACAATAATGTCTTCGGGTACTACATCGAAGTCCGCAACACATTCAAGGACCTTGTTCCGCCGGAGTGGATCCGCAAGCAGACACTTGTCAACGCCGAGCGTTATGTCACCCAGGAGCTTAAGGAATATGAAGAGAAAATCCTGAGCGCCGAAGACCGTATCTACGCCCTTGAAACAAAGATTTACGGCGATCTGGTCGCTGAGATCCAGAGGAACATCCCAGCGATCCAGACCAACTGCCGGATCATCGCCCGTCTAGACGTACTGACAGGATTCGCCCAACTGGCAAAGGACAACCACTACAACCGACCGGAAATGACCAAGGATCTGACCCTTGACATCAAGGCCGGCCGCCATCCGGTCATCGAGACACTGATGCCGACTGGTGAGGAATATGTTCCCAACGACATATTCCTTGACAACAAGAAGCAGCAGATCATTATCCTGACCGGTCCGAATATGGCCGGTAAGTCCGCCCTGCTGAGACAGACAGCCCTGATCGTTCTGCTGGCGCAGATCGGCTCGTTCGTGCCGGCGGACAGTGCCAGGATCGGATACTTTGACAAGATATTCACAAGAGTCGGTGCGACTGACAACATCTCCCGTGGCGAGTCCACCTTTATGGTCGAGATGTTGGAGACCTCGATGATCCTGCACAACCTGTCGGAGCGCTCCCTCGTGCTTCTGGACGAGATTGGCCGAGGCACCTCAACCTACGACGGTATGTCGATCGCGCGCGCGATAGTCGAATATATTCACGAATATGGCCGTGGGGCGAAGACGCTCTTCGCCACTCATTATCACGAGCTTAACGACCTTGAGGAGATATATTCAAGGGTCAGGAATTTCCACATCGCCGTGAAGGAGGTAGGCTCGCAGGTGATCTTCCTGCGCAAGCTCAAGGAAGGCGGAACCGCGCACAGTTTCGGTATCCACGTCGCAAGGATGGCCGGGATGCCGAAGGAAGTGATCCAAAGTGCCGAGAATACTCTGAAGGCTTTGGAAATGAATGACTCCCAGCATCTTGTCAGTGCAAAAAAAGGTGAGATCAAACAACCGGTGCAAACCAAGGCTGGCACTCTTGAGAGCGACGGCAGCCTCCAGCTCTCGTTCTTCCAGCTGGACGACCCGACGCTCGAATCCATTCGCGACAAACTCTCAGGGGTGGATCTGAACAACATCACCCCTCTTCAGGCCTTCGATCTCCTGCGCTCGATGAAAGACGAGCTCGGAATATGATCCATTCTGCGGTCACTTCGACAAGCTCAGTGACCGACTGACTATCATTAGAATAATAACCTTTTAGAGCCGTCCGGTTGGTGAGCTTGTCGAACCATTGCGGGATTCGATGCCGTGGACAAGGCTGATGAGGGCACTACCGAGGATACCGGCAAAAAGGGAGCCCATCAGAACGGCGACCTTGCCCATATCTCTAAGACGGGACATTATATCCGGGGTCTGATCACCGAAGGACAGGGTGTCCACAAAGATCGACATCGTAAATCCGATACCTCCCAAACAGGCCACAGCGATCAACATAGGCCAAGTGGATTTGGCAGGCATCTCGCCCACGTGGAGTTTTACGGCGATAAAGCTGGCGAGGGAGATTCCGAGAGGCTTGCCGAGCACAAGGCCAAGGAATATTCCCATACTAACGCTGCCGAGAGCCTGATCGAACTGGAACACATTGAAATAAGACACATCCGGAATCTCGACACCGGCGTTCGCCAGAGCGAAGATCGGCATTATCAGGAAGTTGACCCAAGGGCCAAGGGCGTGTTCAAGACGATAGCTCATCCCGATGGAATCCCTTGAGATGGCGGACAGACGCCTCAGGCAGTGTCTCTGCGGACCGTTAGGGAACTCGGAGGACGAGGAAACTATAGAATTATATTCATTAAGTCTGCGGATGTATTGGAGTCGCCTTCTGCGGAAATAGGCCTCGTTGAATCTCGGAGTCATCGGCACGAGGAACGCCATCACTACGCCGGACATCGTGGAGTGGATGCCGGCATAGTAGAAGAGCGACCAGATCGCGATGGCCGGAACCAAATAATACCAGTCACGCTTCTCTCCTAACTTATTCATCAGCAACACCAAGGCAATCAAGACAAATGCGATTGCCAGAAGCCCGAAGTTGATAGTCCCTCCGTAGAACAAGGCTACGACCAGAATGGCGATAAGGTCATCGGCGATGGCCAGAGCGGTCAGGAATACCTTCAGCGACACTGGCACACGATCACCCAGAATGGACAGGATACCTACGGCAAAAGCGATGTCCGTGGCGGTAGGTATTCCCCAGCCGGAAGATGCGGCCGAGCCATGATTTATAAGTGTGAATATCAATGCCGGAGCCACCACTCCACCGAATGCGGCGATCACCGGCATCATAGCCTTCTTCACACTGGACAGCTCCCCGTTCTTCATCTCGCGCCGGATCTCCAGACCGACCGTGAAGAAGAATACTGTCATCAGGATGTCGTTGATGAACTTCTCGACCGTCATCCCGTGCGGAAACAGGATGCTTTCTCCACCAGGACTTTGGAATCTAAGCGAGATGTCTGTCTCCAGAAAGTTATGGTAAAACTCTTTGGTGAACGGCAGGTTGGCCAGAAGCATCGCCACCACGACGCAGCAAAGCAGAAGGACTCCCTGCGCCCACGGCAACTGGGAAAACTGCTTCCTTCTATGGTCAAAGTTCCGGATGCCTTTTGTCCAGGTGTAGATAGGAAATAGCCTCATAATGTTACTTATAATTTGTAAGATAGGAATAGGTCAGCTGAACAGCCGACCTATTCCTATATAATTATTCTCCGTAAAGATATTTATGCTGAGCAGGTGTCAGCGTGTCGATCGTGATTCCCCAATCCTTCAGCTTTCTGAATGCCACCTCACGGTCAATGGACTCCGGCACGCAGTGAAGCATCTCCCCAAGATCCCTTGCGAGAACCATCCTATTGTCTGCCAAGTACTTGGCACTCAAAGCCTGTATCGCAAACGACATATCCATAATCTCCGCAGGATGCCCGTCACCAGCGGCCAGATTGACAAGCCTTCCTTCCGCTATAACGTAAACCTTACGGCCATTAGGAAGATCATATTCCTGAATATTCTGTCTCGCAGGCTTCTCGCCCACAGCGAGTTCCTTCAATTGCGCGACATTCACTTCGCAGTCGAAGTGCCCGGCGTTGCAGCAGATCGCACCGTCCTTCATCGCAAGGAAATGCTCCTTGGTAATGACATCATCGCAGCCAGTGACAGTCACGAATATGTCGCCTTCCGCTGCGGCCTGAGCCATACTCATAACTTGGAATCCATCCATCACGGCCTCCATAGCCTTGATCGGATCAACCTCTGTGACAATCACTTTCGCTCCGAGTCCCTTGGCGCGCATCGCCACGCCCTTGCCGCACCAGCCATAACCGGCGACAACGACATATTTCCCGGCCACAATCAAGTTGGTGGTCCTGTTGATGCCGTCCCAGACGGACTGGCCTGTGCCGTAGCGGTTGTCGAAGAAGTGCTTGCATGCGGCGTTGTTCACAAGCATCATCGGGAACCTGAGTTTCCTTTCACGGTTCATCGTCTCAAGGCGGAGGATTCCGGTCGTAGTCTCCTCACAGCCACCGATGACGTTCGGGATGAGTTCAGGATAACTCTCGTGGATCATTGTTACGAGATCTCCACCGTCATCGATAATAATGTTCGGACCGCACTCAAGGACACGCCTGATACCGCTTTCATATTCCTCGGGAGTAGCTCCGTGGACGGCGAAGACGTTCAGTCCCTCGTGCACAAGGGCGGCGGCGACATCGTCCTGTGTGGAAAGCGGGTTGCTTCCGGTGACA
Organism: bacterium; assembly: GCA_963596515.1. Classification (GTDB taxonomy): domain Bacteria; phylum Bacteroidota; class Bacteroidia; order Bacteroidales; family UBA932; genus Cryptobacteroides. The sequence continues at coordinate 73,683 of CAVBMN010000001.1, read as the reverse complement.
TACATCTCCGCTCCGCCTTCAGCCAAAACCTCACACAGATGCGCCGTCTTGGCCTCCAGATGCACGGAAAGAGCCACTTTCAACCCCTTGAACGGCTTTGTCTCCTTAAATTCCTTCTCCAAACCTTCAAGCAGCGGCATATGATGCCTTACCCATTCTATTTTCAGCTCTCCGCTTTCCCAGAGCTGAGGGTCGCGTATTTCACTCATATCCTAAAACTGATTCCGCGACTTCGGCGCTCCGGCGATTTATGAATATCCCCACGGTCGTCATCGCTGTGTTAACACGCAAAGATAACCATTTTATCCGTGCCTTTCGCCACATCTTACTTTCTTTCACCAAATAACAACCAAAAGATTTGCTCATCGTGGCAATATAGCTTACATTTGCGGTGTTTATTATGGTCTAAAGTTTGCGGCAAACACCACTTGCGCCAAGCGGACAAAGCTTTCTGAATATGCTTGGGGCCGCTTTAGACAGAAAAAGAAATTTTAATTTAACTGAAGATAATTATGGGACTTTTAGACGGAAAGGTAGCCCTTATAACGGGCGCCGCAAGAGGAATCGGCAAGGCCATCGCGATGAAATTCGCTTCCGAGGGAGCGGATGTCGCTTTCACCGACCTCGTCATCAATGAAGCCGGAGAACAGACTGTACAGGACATCGAGGCTTTCGGACATAAGGTAAAGGCTTATGCCTCCAACGCCGCCAACTTCGAGGAGACTCACAATGTCGTGAACCAGATTCTCGCAGACTTCGGCAGAATTGACATTCTTGTGAACAACGCCGGCATCACCAAGGACGGACTTATGCTCAGGATGAGCGAGGCACAATGGGACGCGGTCATCAACGTGAACCTCAAGTCAGCGTTCAACTTCATTCACGCCCTGACCCCGATTATGGCTCGTCAGAGAGGCGGAAGCATCATCAATATGTCTTCAGTCGTGGGAGTCTCCGGAAACGCCGGCCAGTGCAACTACTCGGCCTCCAAAGCCGGTCTCATCGGTCTGACCAAGTCCATCGCCAAGGAGATGGGGCCGCGCGGCATCAGAGCCAACTGCATCGCCCCTGGATTCATCATCTCGGATATGACCAACGCCCTTTCCGAGGAAGTGCGTGACGCTTGGGTAAAGCAGATTCCGCTTCGCCGTGGAGGCACCCCGGAGGATGTCGCCAACGTGGCAGTCTTCCTCGCCAGCGACCTCTCCAGCTATGTCTCCGGTCAGGTCATCCACTGCTGCGGCGCGATGAACTGCTAACGATAACCCGTACCCGTACTGTCCGCCCAAGCCCCTAAACCAACGTGGCGGACAACAAAATGATTATCAAAACCTAACACCTTCCCCTTTAGTCAAACAGAGCTAAAGAGGAAGGTGTTTTCAATTAGATATCTGTCAGTTACTATTTCTTATCCCCAAGGTCGAGGATACGGACATTACGAATCTTCAGACCCTCGCCGTGACCGCAGAACGAAATGTAACCTTTCTTGTTGAACATACCAGGATGGTTCTTGTGGTCAACTGTGTAAGGATTCTTCTTGCCACCGTCCGGAGCCACATTGTGCCCCTTGCATGCCTTGCGGATGTTGCCGTCCAGAATAACCTCGCCGTTGACAGTCACCTTGATATTGTCTCCCTCGACACGGATCTCCTCTGTGCTCCACTCTCCAAGCGGCTTGTGGACAATCCTCTTGGCCGGAATCACACCATAGACTGAGCCGTGAACCTGATATTCACGAAGTTTGGCGTACATCGGAGCGTCGTGGTCAAGGATCTGCACCTCGCACATTCCGTCATAGGCCGCATCAACGCCCATAGGGGTTCTGACACCCACACCGTTGTTCACGCCCTCACGCAGGAAGCAGAACTCGAAACGATAGACGAAGTTGCGATATTCCTTCTTGGTGTAGAGGTTGCCTGTGCTGCCATAGTTAGCTGACACATAAATCGTTCCATTGACAGGAGTGTAACCCTCAAGGTCGCCCTGCCACTTGTCAAGGTTGGTGCCATCGAACAGCATCTCGAATCCCTGCTTCTTCTCCTCATCAGTCAGTTGTGAAACAGGTGAAGGCTCGGCCTCGCTGAGAATCTTGCCGATCTCATCGACAGCATAACCGTCATCAGCGCCACCTGCGGCCTTGAAAATCACGACAGCCTTGTCAAGGTTAGACTTGAGATCCGCATAGTTGATCTCCTCCTTGGTCTTGGAAGCGATAGTCTTGACGCACTCGGCAGCAGCCTTCTTAACGCTCTTGTTACTGTCGTCCAAGTACTTGCCGGCAAGCAGGAACGCCTTCATCGTAGGCACGGAAGAGAGTGACTTAAGAATAGACTTCTTCACCGCAGGTGTCTGGGCTAATTCAAGAGCCTTCGCAAAATCCATACGCTTCTTGTCAACATTGGTCTCGTACTTAGAGACAAGAGAAGAATATCTCTTCACAGCATTGTCGGCAAGACTTGCGTCCGAACCGGCAATCTTGATGAGAGTCGGAGCCACCTTGAAGTTGTCTATCGCCAACAAAGATTCGAAAGCGGACTTGTCACCTGCCTCGTATGCGGCGGCCAGATCGTTCACAGCCTCGTCAGTACCGGTGGCGGCAAGAACAGGATAGTAGGCGGCGGCGTTCTTGGACTTCTTCATCAGAGCGCTGACCTTGGCATACTGCTCGGCCGGAGCGAGAGTGTGCACAGCGGCGATCAAAGCGTTCTGGACAGCCTTCAGATCGGTTGCGGAAGCGTTGTCAAGCAAAGCGCCCACCTTGTCAATATCCTGGACACCAACGATGTCCGCAAGGGCAAGCTTAGCGAGAGACGAAGCCTCGGCATCCTTTGAATCTATCAATGAATATACCTTCGGAGCGGCGGCGGTCATCCTTCTGGCCATCACCAGACTGAGGATGTTACCAAGAGTCTTGTTGTCTTTCGCTCCGTCAAGGGCGGCAAGCAACTCATTCTGATAGTCACCCTTGAATGATTTTAGAGCGGCAATAGCAGCGGCACTGTTCTCGCCACCGAGTTGTCCCACGAGAGACTTGGCGGCCTTGTCACCTCCGATCTTGCCAGCGGCGGCAATGGCGGCTGAAGCCACATCCCCACCCTCGGAGAATGAACCGAGCACGATATCGGAAACTGACGAGATCTTATTGTTGCCGAACCAGTTGAGAAGATCGACCTTGACAGGAGAAGAGAGTTTTGCGAAATTCTTGCTAAACAGCGGAACGAGATTTCCCGCGCCAAGAATCGACGTGGCGTTGTCAATCACGGAGTTCCTGTACTTGATGTCCTCGCTCTTCAAAGCGGCTGATACGACCTTCAAAGCCTTCGAAGGATCGTTCTTCATCTGCGCCAATGCACCGGCCGACTTGTAAGCGGAAACCTCAGAAGCCATCAGTTCCTTCGCGGCCTTCGCCACTGCCTTGCTCTTGGATCCATCCGCAAGTCTCACAGCCAGAGCGACATATTCCGGAGTCGAGTTCTCTTTAAGAATATTCAAGGAAGACTCCGAACCTATCGCCGCAAGAGCGGAAAAGTAAGCGTTGTCGTGCATCGTGGAATTCAGAACGGTCGGAATGACCCATTTCTGAATATAAGGTTCAGCGGCAGTGATACCTTTCTCAGCGGCGGCGGTCGCCAGCAACTTCCTGTCAGCCGTGCCTTCCTTCACAAGGTCAAGAATCAAATCCTCCGTTCCCGGAATATCTACGAGAGCCCCAACGGCTGTGGACGCGAGAGCCGGATCACTGACATATTCCTTGAAGAACTGAGCGTCAGCCGGTTTCGCGATCTGACGGAACAGGTTCAGCAGGAAAACTTTGTTATTGCTGTCCGCAGTGGCCTTGACGGCTTGTGCGAATCCCTCACGAACATTGTCCACGCACTGTGGGTTGGCCGACGCATAGCTTGCGAGACCGGTGAGAGCATATTCATAAAGATTGTTTCTTACGCCCTCGCCGGCAGGCTTCATCATCTTGGCAGTCTCCACAACCGAGGCTGGAGCGGCGGCGGCAAGATCGGCTATCTGTGCGTTGAAATCCGCGGCATTGTTGGCAGGCATCGCCGCAAGCACGTCAGCGACAACCGTTTCGACTGTTCTCTGCCTTGCGTCCTGGGCATTGATGGTCAAGGCAGCCGCAAGGAATAGTATGGAAGTGATAAATTTCTTCATATTCAGGAATATTTTAAAGGATCATTGAACCCCAAGGGGCACGCATCGGCTGGTTGATGAGCTGATTGGCGGCATCATCGCCAATAAAGAGCTGTTTGTCAGGATCGAAGTTCAGAGTCCTGCCAAGCCGCAGGGCACACGCTCCCATATTGACGATCGTGCAGCTGTGATGGCCGTTGTCTTCGGCCAGCGCGAACTTCTGACGGGTCTTGACGCACTCAAGGAAGTCCGTGTGGCGTGGCTCCGGATCAGGAAGCGAGTTGATGACATCCATCACATTAGGAATCGTGCACTCGAACCCTTTGTAAACCTTGCCGTTAGGACCTTCGATATAAGGCACCTTGCCCTTGCTCTCGAAGCCTTCGCCCTCAAGGATGATCTTGCAGCCGTCAGCGTAGGTGTAGGTGATGCTCCGCCATATTCCCACAGCGTCAGGATGCTGCTGAGGAGCGTCCACCTCCACCTTCACAGGGAAGGTGTCGTCCTTTCCGAGAATATACTGGACAGGATCGATGTAGTGCTGTCCCATATCCCCGAGACCACCCGACTCGTAGTCCCAGTAGCCGCGGAATGTCTGGTGCACACGATGTGGATTGTAAGGCTTGTAAGGAGCCGGGCCGAGCCACATATCGTAGTCCAACTCGGCAGGAACAGGCTGTGGTACAAGGTTTTCCTTGCCGGTCCAGTAGAACTTCCAAGTGAAGCCGGTGGCTCCGGAAATCCTGACCGTCAGAGGCCAGCCTAGAAGTCCGCTCTGCACAAGTTTCTTAAGCGGCTCGACCGTTGTTCCAAGACCATAGAAAGTGTCCTTGAAACGAAACCATGTGTCCAGACGGAAGATCCTGCCGTACTTGTTGACGGCCTCGACTACTTTCTGTCCCTCCCCTATCGTCCTCGTCATAGGCTTCTCGCAGAAGATGTCCTTGCCAGCCTTGCAGGACTCCACGGCCATTATCCCGTGCCAATGGGACGGAGTGGCGATGTGTACAATGTCCACATTAGGATCGTGCACGAGATCCCGCCAGTCAGTGTAAGCCTGAAGCTTGGTGCCGAACTTCTCGACACCTTTCTTCAAAGCGTTGTCGAGGTGGTTCTTGTCCACATCACAGACGGAGACCAAGCGGCAACGTTCATCGCTTGCGAAATGAAGACCGCTCATTCCGATGCCACCCGTACCGATAATTCCACGTGTAAGCTGATCGCTCGGCGCGACATATTTCTTGTCACCACCCATAGCACCCAGCACATTACGTGGCAGGATAGTGAACAAAGCCACTCCCGCCGCCGATTTCTTCAAAAAACTTCTTCTGGATTCACCCATAGTGTTATTGTGATTTAATAATATTCCAAGATGCAAATTTACATTATTTTTCGCCGCATAGTGTTACAAGCCACTCTATTTTTGCAAAAAGCCGGTCAATGACTTGCTTTTTCACAAATAAAGAGTGACCTGATATTTTCCGTGAAGCATCCTTTACAGCCGGACATCCACGAACACAGGAAGATGGTCCGAAGCGACGGTGACATCCCCGTCTTTGAATACGGTAGGGACATCAGTCCCCACCACTTCATACTTCGCCCAGTTCCTCAACGCAAGGATGAAATCTATGCAGTTACGAGGGTTCTTTGCTGAGATCGACGGCTTTGCGCAGGAAAGGACGTCCCATTCCTTGGCCAATTCGGCCAACACGGCACTTTCCGGTGTGGAATTCATATCCCCGCAAAGGAACACAGGCTTCCTCACAGAACCATATCTCTCTTTCAAAGTGGCATTGATGATCCTTGCCTGCTCAAGCATCGCCGGCTCGGAACGATAATCCAGATGGGTTGAAGCGAAGACATATTCCTTTGTCTCCACCACACAGCAAGCCCTTGGCTCTGAACCGTCGCCCTTAGGCAGATGAATTGTAAAACTGTCAAGGATATCTTCCGGCACGGCCACGCCGATTCCATACGCGCCGTCACGATAAGGCATAGCCCGGCTGAAAACGTAGTTCCAACCTCCAAGCTCTGCCGCGAAATCGGCAAGCTGGTAATTGGAATGCCTTGCGTTGCAGCTGTCCAACTCGTTGACGGACACGACATCAGCTCCGAGCTCCTTCATCATAGCGGCGATCATCGGGATACTATTCTCAATCTCTTTGGAGAAAGCACCAACATTGTACTGCACCAGGCGTGTCACTCCGGAGGCCTTCGAATAGATCTCGCTTGTGGCCGGACGAGTCGCCTTTCCCTGGCCGCAACCCATAAACAATGCGGAACAAGCCGCAATCAAAATAATTGTATGAATATACCTCATTGTATATCAGTTTTTAAAATTTGACATCGACGTAAACCGGAAGATGGTCCGAAGCCTTTGAGACATCTCCGCAATAAACCTTGCTGATTGTATGGCTCCCGACAACCTGCACCGGGGCTGATTTTTTATAATGGAATATGTAGTCTATACATTTCGTCGCCGGAGCCGTACCTCCCGCCGTGTTCTCCTTGCTTGAGATGACATCCCAAGCTGACCCTAAGGACTTAAGAGCCTCGGATGACGGAACAGAATTCATATCTCCTAAATAGAAAACCGGCTTGCCATAGTTGAGATACCTGGACTGAGCCCAGGCGTTCACGGCCAGAATCTGACTTTGGATATATTCCTCGGAAGAATGGTCCAGATGCGAGGCGGCGATCACATACTTGTCAGTTTCCACGACAGCGATGCTTCGGGATTCATATTCCGTCGTGTTGGGGAGCGGCACCGTGTACTTCTCCACGATGCCAGTTCCCTTAGGCACGACAACTCCATTGCCATAAGACCCTCCACGATAGTCGATTCCCTTGCCGAAATGCCATTGCCAATCCCCAAGTCCCTTGGCGAGGATAGCTACCTGATTGACATTATGACGAGTGTTCACGCTGTCAAGCTCATTCAGCCCGACGGCATCAGCCTCGACCTCCTTGATGATTTTGGCGACAAGGTCGATGTTCTGGTTCATAGAGGAAATATACTTGCAGAACGCACCCACATTGTAGGTCATTATCCTCAAAGAGCCTTCCCCCTTGGGATAGAACGTCTTTCCGTCTTCCTTCGACTCACCCTTTCCCCATTCATACGGATTGTCCGGATCCTCCTTGGAATATTCTCCTCCTCCGCACGAAGGAGCAATGGCAACAACAGCCATCAGAAAAGTCATCAACAATCGTTTCATAGTCTTTATGAATATATTACCTCAATTTAGGCTCGTCACCAGACAGATCCCAGACATCCTCCGGCCAGCCGATAGACTTGGCCACAGAGGAAATTGTGGATCCTGCCGGAGCGGCGATTCCGTGGTACGGATAGTAATATGACTTGGAATCCACATAAGGGAGAGGCGCGCTCGGAGAAGCGTCGGCGCAGTCAAAGAGTGTCTTTCCGTCAGTATCGTTCAGAACCATATCCGGACGGCGGTAATTGCCCGTCAGGGTGTTGACAGTGTTAGACACGGCGATGATTCCACCGGAGCTCCAGGTTTTTCCGACTTTGTTGGTCAGGGTTTTGTTCCAAGCTATGCAATGCTCCATCTTGAAATTGTTGTCATCAGTCAACGTCTTGGATTTGGCGAAACCGACCAGACCTCCAACCACAGAAGTTTCAGATGAGATATCCCCAGAAGCATAGCACCTACGGATAGTGATGTCAGTCTTATTCTCTATGCCACCGACCAGACCGCCAGCGATACGGCCATTCGAAGCAGTCAATGTGACGTTACCGGTAACATAACAGTCCTCGATTGTCGTGCCGCCATCGGTTCTCGTGGCGTTTCCGATCAAGCCGCCGATATGATTTCCTCCCTTGGCGAGGACATTTCCGGTGACATAGCATCTGCTTATTGTCGAATATCCTGCCAAACCTCCGATCAGGCCTCCGGCATAGTGGCCGTTGTTGACGACCTCGCCGGAAGAGTGGCTGTCGCTCACGGTGACATATTCACCATCAGCCAAGCCTATCAAGCCTCCCGCATCCTGTCCGAAAGCGTTGATATTCATCGCTGATGATGACTTCTCAATTGTGACCTTGTCATTTCCTTTGACAATGTAGGCGACAAGTCCAGAGGTTCGCCTGGCACCGGTGACGGAACCGGAGGTATGGACATTCTTGAACGAAGACGGAACATCCGAGGCGACACCGACTATACCTCCCACAGAGTTCGGAGCCTTCCCGTCATTGTCGGCATCCACAATATCAGCTGAGAGGGTTATGTCGGAGAATGATGTGGCTATCGAGCGGCCGGCAAGGCCACCCACTCCCTCCGTGGTTCCGTTCATATTGACAGTCAAATTTTTCACTGTCACATTCTTGACCTCCGTAGGCACTTCGGCGGTACCGCACTGGGCACCAAGCAGACCTGCGCTTGAGTTTCCGACAGTGATGACAGGCTTATCAAACGTGACGTTGCGGAACGAGCCGGCCAGCACTCCGAACATACTTGGATAAGACGAGGCGGAGCAATTGAATCCGGTGATAGTGTGACCGCATCCATCAAAATCCACAGCCATATCATAAGGCTCCACGGCGTTCAGAGGAATCCAATCCTCATAATCAGACATATCCACGTCGGCATCCATCTTGAAATATGTCTTCCCGCTCTTCATTCCCTTGACCATACTTATCATTTCCAATTGGTTACGGATGATGTACGGATCAGCCTCCGTTCCGGTTCCCAATTCGAATCCGGAGGCAGGAAGAGCCTTGCGACGGAAAAGAATGAACACGGTGCTATCTGACGCCGACATATTGATATTGTCCTTTCCCTCGATCTTGGTGATCGAGAGCGCCAACACCTTCAAAGAGCCGTCCTCAGGCATAGCTGAACTCTTCAAAGTCAACTGCATCGTCGTCGAGACCTTGTTGTAGCGAGGAAGCATAAGGGTGCTGGAGGAAAGCTCGAAAGCGTCTCCCGGCACAGCCTCCAGAGAGGTTCCGTGAGCCTTGTTGAACGCTGCGACACGTGACGGATCAGCAGCCACGGTCAGGGACAACATCTCATCGGCGATGGACGAGGCCGTCACATTTACAGTGTAGGACTTTGTCTTCGGCGACATCAGCGCGACAGTGTCCTCCACATTCTGCACATTGAGCGACAGAACCGCCGGCGCGGAGATCCGATCCTTCTTCTGGTAGTCATATTCCTCACCGCAGGAAGCCCCAAGAAAGGCGGTCAATAGAGCAATGAATATAATTCTATTTGTTTTCATTGAATATCATATTTTTAAAACTGCACATCAACATAAATCGGAAGGTGGTCCGAAGCCATTGTGACATCTCCCTTGTAGAATCTGGTCATTGTGTGGGCACCGACCAATTTCACCGGCGCGGAATTCTTGTAATGGAATATGTAGTCAATACAAGAACTTGCCACCCTTGAAGGGAATGTGTTCTCTGTCGAAGAGAGCATATTCCAAGATCCTTTCAGGGCAGAGATTGTCTCGGAATCCGGCGTGGCGTTCATATCCCCGCAGAAGAAGACCGGTTTCGACGATTTCGCGTAGCGTCCTTGAGCCCAAGAGTTTACAGCGGAGACCTGGGCAAGTTGGGCGGCTGTCGATGTGTGGTCCAAATGGGCCGCGCCGATGACATATTCATCCGTCTCGATGACAGCTATGCTTCTTTGCTCCGCTCCGGAATCCTTCGGCAGCGCGACAGTGTACCTTTCCACGACCTTAACCTCTTTAGGAACAATGCAACCATTCCCGTAAGCGCCGCTGCGGTACGCCATAGCCCGGCCGAAATGCCATTGCCATCCGCCAAGACTCTCGGCAAGAATGGCCGCCTCATTGACGTTATGCCTTGTGTTGACACTATCCAACTCATTGAGAGCCACAGCATCGGCCTCTACCTCCTTGATCATCGCGGCCACCATCTTGACGTTGTCGGTCACAGATGTGATGTACTTTCCGAAACTACCTGTGTTGTAAGACATTACCCTGAAGCTTCCCGTAGCCTTCGGGTAGTATGTCTTGCCATCCGACTCCTCGTCATCCTTTTTGTCATCACCTTTGTTCCACCCCCAAGGCTCACCGGACGGATCGTCAGGTGTCCCTTTGTCTCCTCCACAGGAAGAGACAACAGGAAGGAATGACACAAATGCCAAGGACAGGATCAAACTATTGATATACTTGTTCATAGCTTACACATTTATTTAGACCAACCAGGATTCTGCTCAAGATTCGGATTGAGGGTGAGCTCATCCGTCGGAATCGGGTAGAAGTAGTCACGGTTCTCGTTCCAGAGTCCAGGAAGGTTAGGAGTGACATCCACGTATCCGTGGTCTCCCTCAGTAAAGAAAATTCTTTCTCCTATCTTGAATTTCACAACATTGGCAGGAAGTCCATCCGGAGCCGAATCCGTGTAGAAGCAGACATCAGGCACACCGTTTCCGTCAAGGTCATACGCACCCGGAGCCGGGAAATACATCCCAAGGAACTTGTGGGTGATCGCCTGACCGTTCTTCCAACGGACAAGATCGTAAAAACGGTAGTTTTCGTCAAAGAGTTCCACAGCCCTCTCACGACGGATTTCCAGAATCACGCCCAAATTCTCTCCGGTGACATTAGGATAACCAGTCTCTTCCGCCATAAGGTATGGATCCGGCGAAGCGTTGGCGGCGGCAAGATCAATGTTCGGCATTCCGACACGGTCGCGAAGGAGCTTGATGGACTTGTCCAAATCCGATTGTGTCAAAGTGCCAAGCTCAGCTTTCGCCTCGGCAAAGTTCAGGTACACCTCCGCGCTTCTGAAAAGAGGAAGGTCGTTATAGGAAGCGCCATACAGGTCCACACCCAGATCGGCTCCTTGCATATACTTGGTGATCATATAACCCGTCTCGGTGTGGCCGAAATCAGGAGCCTCGACTTTGTCCGAGCCGATTCTCTTGTAACCAGGAGTCCTGATGGACTGAGAGAGCCTCGGGTCACGGTTCTTGGTCTCATCCACGAAAGACATCGTTTCCCAACCCTCTTTCTCCGTGAACCTTGTTCCATCCTTCATCAAGTATGAGCAGAACATCTTGCGGGTCATTCCCGGATTGCCGTAATTACCCAAAGTATAATATGTTCCATTATGCTTTATGGACAGATTCTTATCGTAGTCACGAGCCAGAATCACTTCCGTGCCGATAGCGTTCTCGCTTGCGAAAAGGTCACGGTAACTGTTCTCCACGCCACCTCCGGTGTAAACGGAATAACCACTGGTAGATATGAATTCCTCACCGGCAGCGGCGGCCTGCTCCAAGTACCAGTCCGCGGAATGGCCATCCAGCGAGAGTCCGTGATACTTTCTGAAAGTACCCTCAAACAGACAAGCCCTGCTCTTAAGAGCGAGCGCCGTCCATTTGGTAACCTTGTACACAGAGCGTTCGACAGGCAGATGGGCGACAGCAAAATCCAGATCCTCCACCACGTGAGACATCACCAGTTCCCTGGAATCGCGAGGCTTGTACAGATCCTTGTCAGCGGATCCGAGCTGACGGTCGTACCACGGAACATCTCCGAAGCGCTTGACCTTCTCGAAATAAAACCAAGCCCTGAAGAAGCGGGCCACTCCGATATATTCATTGCGGACATTCTCATCCTTGCAGTTGGCGGACATCTCGATCAAGGTGTTGAAATCTCTCAACGAGGTCCAGGTCCAACCACCGCCGGAGCCTGGAACGGAGCGTCCGTCGCGCATCCAGTCGGAACGGTTATTCTTGATGATGAAGTCAGACTCCTCCTCATAGATCGATCCCCCAGGGAAGTTTGAATAAAAATTGTTGGCGAACGCGTCAAGCTCGCTTCTTGAGGAGAAGAAGCTGTCCGGGGACAAATTAGCCAAAGGATATTTGTCCAAGTCGCAGGACACAGCGAGAAGAGAGGCTACCGCCATCAGCAATATACTTTTTTTCATATCGTATTCCTCCAAAGATTAGAAAGTTAGGTCAATACCGAACATAAACGACCTCTGCCAAGGGTAGATACGGTTGGTAGAGTTAGTCTTCGCCATTTCCGGATCGATGTACTTAGAGTGCTTCTTGAACGGAGACCAATAGTAAAGATTCTCGCCGGAGAAGTAGAAACGGACCGGTCCCATACCAATCTTGTCAGTGAGCGTTTTCGGAACAGTGTAGCCGAATGTCACATTCTTCAGGCGGCAATAGCTGATGTCCTGAAGGTAACGGTCGCTCGGCACGGTCAGCTCACGGTTGGAATTAAGTCCCACATAGCCTCTCGGACGTGGCAGATAAGCGTCAGGGTTGTCCTCGCTCCAGATCATCTTATGGAAGTCACGAGGGATGAGAGTGGCGTAAGGACGGGCGTAAGGGCCATAGAAGAGCACATTGTTGGCGGCAGGAGCCCAATCCATCTTGCCGATGCCTTGGAAGAATATTCCAAAATCAAATCCAAGATACTGGAAACTAAGGTTCAGACCATAGTTGTAGCGCGGCTGGTTGTTGCCGATGATCGTGCGGTCGCCAGGATCGTCAACAGTGTTCTTGCCTTGGTTCACGACGCCGTCACCGTTTAGGTCAAGGAATTTTACATCTCCTCCGTGAAGTCCACGCTCATCGCCGGCCGCCGAGATAATAGCCTGGTTGACAAATGTTTGGTCAACCTCATAAGCGGCCGCCTCAGCATCCGACCTGAACAGTCCGCCAGTATGGTAGCCCCAAATCTCTCCCATACGCATCCCGACATAGTAGGACTTCGCGAACGATCGCTCCGGATTGTCAAACTTTGTGATCTCAGTGTAGTAATCACTGAAGCTGGCTGTGACAGAATAGTGGAACGGCTTCCCGAAAAGGCTGAAGCCGTCTCTCCAGACAAGCTGGAGTTCATAACCCTTTGTGCGAAGGTCGGCGGCGTTCATCTTCGGAGAAGACGCCCCATAAACGGCAGGAAGGGCAACTCCGGCGGTCAGCATATCCTTTGTGTCTCTGATATACGCGTCGGCGGTGAAGACCAGGCGGTCGTCAAGGAAAGACATATCCAGACCAAGATCGTGCTGGAATGTTTTCTCCCAAGTCAGATCCGAAGCCACCGGAGCTCCGATTGTCGCTATGGTAGGCTTGGCACCAGTTCCAAATGTATAAGAGCCGGTGCCAATAGAAATCTTACGAATATAATCGTAGTACCCCACCAGCTGGTTTCCGAGACTTCCGTATGAATATCTCAGCTTGAGGTTGTTCATCGAGTTCTTCACCGGCTCAAAGAACTTCTCCTCAGAGATTCTCCATCCAAGGGACATCGAAGGGAAGAATCCCCAACGATGGCTTGAGGCGAAACGTGAAGTCCCGTCATAACGGCCGCTGGCCTCGAAAAGGTAACGGCCTTTGTAGTCATAGTTCAGACGACCGAAGAAGCCGGCAAGGGCATATTCATTCTGTCCTCCGGAAGTCTCCATCCTCTTGTTCCCATCAGCGTCCGAGCCCACGAGATTCAAGTCGTTAAGATTTTCACTCATAAGATAATAGCCTCTGGCTGCGACATCCTTGTAATGTTTGGTCTCCCAGTTGAATCCTGCCATAACCTTGAAGTTGTGCGCCTCGGCGAGACTCTTTGTCCAGGTAGCGTAAACGTTCGTAGCGTAGTAATGCTGGGTCTGGAAACTCTCTTTAAGGTTGTCAATCGAGCGAGAATTGGTCACGAGCACGGTCTCACCAGGATAGCGTGAGTACTCGGTGTTCGTCGCACGGTTCATATACCGGTACTGGTTCAAGGCATAAGTGAAGTTCGCTCTGATTTCCAATGACCTCAATGGCTTAATGGTCAATTCCGTGATAGTGGACAGATTGTCGTTGTTGTCTTCGTTCTTGTAGTTGGGGTTGTCCAGAATGGTCAACAGTCCGTCCATCACATAGTTGTTGTTAGCAAATGAAGTGAAGCCTATGCTGGTCCCGTCCGGGTTATGCGCAGGATAACTGGCAAGAGCGTGCACAGTCATCAAGGAGAACGCAGTGTTGACATCACTCGGACCAGGATAGCGGTAACGGTACTTATAGTAACTGGTGTTATTGCTGAGATTGAGCCATTTATTGATGTCGAACGAAATCTTTGAACGGAAATTGTACTTGTCCAGCTTGTCGGTATTGCGGCGGAAAATACCTTCCTCCCTATTATAGGAACCAGACAGGAAATACTTCACGTGGCTGTTGCCGCCGCTCAGCGACACACTGTGCTGCTGGTTAGGACGACGGTCACGGAACAATTCGTGATACCAGTCAGTATTCGCATAGTAAACGTAGGTATCCCGGCCGTCACGCTGGTCGATCACGACCCAAGGACGCTCAGGATTCTCACTCTTGTCGTTCACACGGGCCCAAAGCTCCTGCATATCCTCCTGAGTATAGAAAGAATAGTTCGTTCCATTGTGGGCACGATAGAACAAATCGTTCAGATAGACCGAATAGTACCCTCTGGTCTCATACTCTGTGGAAGTGGTCGGTTCCTGCCAACCTATGCGACTGTTGACCCGGACCGTAGCCATACCATCAGCGGCGGAACCATTCTTGGTAGTGACGAGGATCACACCGAAAGAGGCTCTGGCTCCGTAAATCGCCGCAGCCGAGGCATCCTTTATCACAGAGACAGACTCAACATCGGCAGGATTCACTCTGGACAACTCTCCTTCGGCGCCATCAATCAAAACCAAAGGGTTGCCTCCATTGATCGAGTTGATTCCACGAATATTGATGCTCGCCGAGTTGCCCGGACGGCCGGAACTCGTGGTCACATTAAGACCCGGCACAGAACCTTGAAGCATATGTGTCAAAGTAGGCGAGGTCCTGTTTTCAAGATTGTCGGAAGACACGGTCGAAATGGCTCCGGTCAAGTTGACCTTTTTCTGCACACCATAACCCACGACCACCGTCTCCTCGATTGAAAGGGCGTTCTCGTCCAAAACCACAGCCACATAGTCGGTTGTCGCGGGAACAACCTGACTCTTGTCATTGTAGCCAAGACACTGTACCGTCATAGTAAACTCTCCGCCCGGAACCGGCATTGAGAATTTACCTGCGCCATCCGTAACCGTTCCTCCTGATTGGCCGACAACCATTATGGCGGCACCTGGAACCGGAAGCCCGGAAGCATCACTGACCTGTCCTGTCAATGTCCGCTTACCAGTCTGCGAAGACTTTTCCGCACGAAGCACAACCGTTTCACCCACAACAGAATACTGCACACCATTCCGAACAAATATCTCGTCTAGAATAGCGCCAAGGCTTGTGTTTTTACGGTTGACTTCCACATCTCCGAGAGACATTCCGGTCATCTCCGCATCATAAGAGAACAGGATTCCGGTCTGTCTCGTGAGAGCATCCGCAACCCTTTTCACTGTTGCATTCCTTTCGGAAATGCTGACATCATACGTTTTCTGGGCATTCCGCGCCGCAGTGGCAGGGAACTGCGAAAACAGTCCTGTCAAAAGCATCGCGCACAAGAAAGCCCATCGGAAAAACTTTAATCTCATAAGTGATTCTTTGATTGGTTAAACTTGGTTTTTAATTATATGATGAATATCATTTCTCGTCAATCCTGCACATCGCCCCGGTCAAATGAGACAAGACATCGATAGCCTCATCGACTCCGCGACATTTAAGGCAACTGAAATTATAGCGCTTGTTCTCATCCGGAGCCTTCTCCACTATTATCCTCACACCATAAGACTTTTCAATGTTCTCGATGATCTCCCCTAACGTCGCGTCCGTGAGAGCGATAACATTATATTTCAGCCGGATTTCAGACTGGACATAGCGTTGCTCTATGAATATGTCCCCACTCCGGCCATCCAATTTAGCAGTCTGATCAGGCAGCAAGCGCATAAGGTTCACACCTTGAGGATTGCATAGCCTCACACTTCCCTCCTCCAGCATCACCTCGGTATCCTCGCCCTCCTTGTTCCTCACATTAAACCGTGTACCGACCGCGACAACCGAAAGATTCTGAGTCTTCACCACAAACGGATGAAGCGTGTCCTTAGCGACATCGAAAAATGCCTCCCCATCAAGGTAAACCTCTCTTTGAGCACCATCCTTGGTTACCTCTGCAGAATAACGAATGGAAGAACCGCTCATTATCCAGACTGTAGAGCCATCCGGCAGACAAATGATGTCCGAATCATCACCAGTGTTGGAATATGACGCATAGGTCTGGGGAGTATGGTATGAATATCCCCGCCCAGGGGAAAAGAGAAACACTGAAAAAGCGACCAACGCCGCGGCTATACCTCCCGCGACGGCTAAGCCTATTCTCCTGTTCCTTTTCTTGGAAATCTCAGCTTCCTGTCTGTCGATATTCCGTGACAAGCGATTCAGGAAAGCATCACGTTTTGATTCAAACCGCTCGTCTTCAATTACTTCAGCGGCACTGACCACCGACAATGTGTCTGCGAATACACGTGCATTCTCCTCTTCTTCAAGCAACCACTCTATCAATTGACGGTTTTCTGAAGCATCGGTTTCCCCTTTGAGATATCTTCTTAAAAGTTCGTATGGTACTTCTGACATAGCCACGAAAAATTATCTGTACATATATATTACAGATAACTTTCCAAAACTATCTAAAAGGATTTACGATTTTTACTTGAAATTATGCAGAAGCAGCAAAAGCAGACCCGTGCCCAACGCTTCCCTTAAAATCACCAACGCATTATGAATATGGTTGGAGACAGTGCTGGTGGAGACCCCTAACTCAGCCGCTATCTCTTTAGTGGATTTATGCTCGATGTAACTCAACCTGAAGACCTCACGGCATTTCGGAGGCAATGACATAACTGCATCGTTGATCTTGTCTCGTAAATCCATAGAATACAATCTACGGATTGAGTCGTTGTTCTCAGGATCACAATAAAAACTTGTCAAAGAGACTATTGACATTCTGTACCATTGCTGAAAGTCAGCCGCGGACCTGTCTTTGGAGAGTTTGTTCATCGCCCGGTTGTAAATAGAGCGAAGGATATAATTCTGAAGCGAACGATCCTCCATCAGTCTTTCACGGTTACGCCACACGTTCAGAAGGACATCCTGAACTACATCTTCCGCCCCGTCGATAGGTAAAAGCATTCTGGCATAGGAGATAAAAGCGGCATAATATTCCCGGCAAAGAAAGTCAAACGCCTTTCTGTCTCCCTGCCGGATCCGCCTGATCTGTTCGGTTTCTGTCATTCTGAATCTCCTGTAATGCGAACCGTGAGGGCACAGAGCAGTTGAACGCACTCCATAGTCCGCACGACAAATATAGCGATTTTATCATTGCCAATACAGAACGACAAAAAAAAGAGTGGCGGAGAATCGCTTCCACGCCACACTGGTATTTCCCTCAAAATCTCTCTTGCCGTGTCTAAAACTCCACGTCTACATAAATCGGGAGGTGATCAGAGGCCATTGTCACATCGCCGTCATAGAATTTATTCATTGTGTGAGCCTCTATCTTCTTTACAGGGATGGATCTTTTGTAGTGGAATATGTAGTCAATGCAGGAACGCGGATTTCTTGAAGAGAAGGTGTTCTCGATGGCCGAAAGCAGGTTCCACGACTGCTTCAGTGTCTCAATCACCTCTGAGCCTGACTGTGAGTTCATATCTCCGCACAGGAATACCGGTTTTTCCGACCTGAAGTAATTCTCCTGAGCCCAAGTGTTGATGACCTTTGCCTGAACCACCCGAGCGGCAAGAGACACGTGATCAAGATGTGTTGATCCAAGGATATATTTATCGGTCTCAATGACTGTCAAGACCCTCGGCTCGGCCCCTTCATCCTGAGGAAGCGCAACGATGTACTTTTTCAGGATATTAACATTACCAGGAACAATGCAGCCCTCCCCGTAAGCGCCTCCCTGATAGGACATCGCCTTTCCGAAATGCCATTGCCAGCCTCCCATCGCTTTTGCCAGAAGCTCCAGCTCGTTAACGGGATGTCTGGTTGTCATACTGTCTATCTCGTTAAGTGTGACAACATCCGCCTTCGCCTCTTTGATCATAGCGGCGACCATATCCAGATTCTCGTAGAAAGGCAGATATTTCGAGAAATTGCCAACATTGTAGGACATTATCCTAAAACTATCCGAAGCCTTTGGATAATAAGCGGTTATCTCCGGTTTCGGAGTCTCGTCGCCGTTATCAGGCGTGTGACTCTCGCGGGAACACATAGTCAAAGAGGTCATTGATATTGCTATGACCAAAATGGAATAGTTGATGCGTTTTAACATATCTGTAGTGTAGTGTGGCATTAGGTTTTTATTTAAAAAAAAGGTGGCATGAAACTATATCTTGCCACCTTAATATTCGGCGAATGAATATTCCCTATTCAGCCTGACGGTCGTTGCGACGTCCGCCACGGCCTCCGCGGCCACGACGGTCTCCGCGATCTCCCCTGCGCTCGCCACGGTCTCCGCGTGAAGGACGAGATCCGCCCTGTGCGTTGGCTGCGGCAGCCGCGTTAGGAGTAAGATCCTGCTTGCCGTAACGCTCGCCGTTGCAGATCCACACCTTGATTCCGAGGGCTCCGACCTTTGTGCTTGCAACCGCAAGAGCGTAGTCGATGTCAGCACGGAATGTGTGCAGAGGTGTACGGCCTTCCTTGAACATTTCGCTTCTGGCCATTTCAGCTCCGCCGACACGGCCGCTGATCTGGATCTTGATGCCCTCGGCTCCAACTCTCATTGTCGAAGCGATAGCCATCTTGATGGCCCTTCTGTAGGAAACACGACCCTCGATCTGACGGGCGATGCTGTCAGCTACGATGTGGGCGTCAACCTCAGGCCTCTTTACCTCGAAGATGTTGATCTGAACGTCCTTCTTGGTGACCTTCTTAAGCTCTTCCTTGAGTTTGTCAACCTCGGCTCCACCCTTACCGATGATGAATCCAGGCCTTGCGGCGTGAATGGTCACGGTAATGAACTTGAGGGTTCTTTCGATGACAATCTTGGAGAGGCTGGCCTTTGCAAGACGGTTGGTCAGATACTTGCGGATCTCATAATCCTCGGCGATCTTCTCAGCATAGTTACCACCACACCAGTTAGAGTCCCAACCACGGGTGATACCGATTCTGTTAGAAATAGGATTTGTCTTCTGTCCCATATTACTTGTTCTCCTCTACTGTTGTTGGTTTCTTGACGTCGAGAATGATGGTGACGTGGTTCGAACGCTTGCGGATTCTTCCGGCGCGGCCCTGAGGGCAAGGACGGATTCTCTTGAGCGTGCGGCCTTCACCGACCATAATTGTCTTGACATAAACGTTGCCATTGTCCAGCTCCTTGCTCTGATCCGGATTCTTGGCTTCCCAGTTGGCGATGGCGCTGCGGAGAAGCTTCTCAAGACGGATAGACGGCTGCCTCTTCGAGAAATGAAGAAGGTCAATCGCGCGGTTTACCTCCACACCTCTCACAGTGTCAGCGACAAGACGCATCTTGCGAGGGGATGTAGGAACATCATTCAACTTAGCTATTGCTGTATTCTTTTTGGCTTCCTTGAACTTCTCAGCCATTAATCTTTTACGAGCTCCCATAATGAATTCTCCTTAATTACTACTTATTGTTGCCCGAATGGCCTTTGAATGTTCTGGTCGGCGCGAATTCGCCGAGCTTGTGGCCCACCATGTTCTCAGTGATGTAAACAGGAATGAACTTGTTTCCATTATGAACTGCTACAGTGTGGCCTACGAAGTCAGGGGAGATCATGCTGGCGCGGGACCAGGTCTTTACGACCTCCTTCTTCTTGCTACCATCATTCATAGCAAGAATTCTCTTTTCCAGGGCTTCCTGGATGTATGGACCTTTTCTTAATGAACGACTCATAATCTTAAAGTTTAATTCCGTTTAATTACTTCTTCTTTCTTCTCTCGATGATGAACTTGTTGGAAGTAGCCTTAGGATTACGTGTCTTGTAACCCTTTGCAGGAAGTCCCTTGCGTGAACGCGGGTGACCTCCGGAGGCACGACCTTCACCACCACCCATAGGGTGATCAACAGGGTTCATAACGACACCACGGTTGTGCGGCCTGCGACCGAACCAGCGGCTGCGGCCAGCCTTTCCGTAAGACTCAAGATTATGATCTGCGTTGGAAACGGTCCCGACAGTGGCGCGGCAGCTGACGAGCACCATTCTGGTCTCACCCGAAGGCAGACGAAGGATGGCGTAGTTGCCCTCACGGGCGGCAAGCTGCGCGAATGTACCGGCGGAACGTGCCATCGCGGCGCCCTGACCAGGACGAAGTTCGATGTTGTGCACGAGCGTACCTACAGGGATCTCCGCGAGTGGGAGACAGTTACCGAGCTCAGGAGCCACTCCTGATCCGGACTCTATGATCTGTCCTACCTTGATTCCGGCAGGAGCGATGATGTACTTCTTAACACCATCCTCGTACTCGACGAGGGCGATGCGGGCGCTACGGTTCGGATCATACTCGATGGTCTTCACGGTAGCCTTCACGTTGTCCTTGGTGCGGAGGAAGTCGATGATACGATACATCCTCTTGTGTCCGCCTCCACGGTAACGGACGGTCATCTGACCGGTGTTGTTTCTACCGCCTGTGCTCTTAAGAGGTTCCAACAGAGGCTTGTACGGCCTCTTGGCAGTGATTTCATCGAACGCGCTGATAGCCTTGTTCCTGGTACCAGGAGTAATCGGCTTGAATTTTCTGATTGCCATTGCCTTGTCCCTCCTTAAATGTTACTGTAGAAATCGATCTTGTCATCACCTGCAAGGGTAACGTATGCCTTCTTGTAGTGATTGGCGCGGCCACGGAGCATTCCTGCCTTGCTGTAGCGAGACTTTCTCTTTCCGTGATAGTTCACGGTGTTGACGTCCTTCACAGTCACGTTGTAGAACTGCTCTACAGCGGCCTTTATCTGAAGCTTGTTGGCTTCCCTGTCAACGATGAAGCCGTAACGGTTGTACTTCTCAGTCTCGGCCGTGAGCTTCTCGGTTACTATTGGCTTGATTAAAATTCCCATCTCTTTGCGCTTTTAACGGTTGACCCTGGCTGCGAGGACATCCTGAACACCGTCCACGAGAACCATTGAATTGGCGTTCATGATGGTGTAGGTGTTGATTTCGTCAACAGTGATGACCTTTACCTCAGGGAGGTTACGTGATGAAAGGAAAATGTTGTTTGAATTCTCCGGAAGCACTACGAGAACCTTTCTCTGGCCAGCCTTGAGAGCGTCAAGGATGCGCATGAGTTCCTTTGTCTTAGGGGCTTCCATAGCGAACGGCTCAACGAGGACGATAGCGTTCTCCTGTGCCTTGTAGGTAAGGGCTGAGCAACGCGCGAGAGACTTCAGCTTCTTGTTAAGCTTGAATCTGTACAGACGAGGCTTAGGACCGAACACACGGCCACCGCCAACGAAGATGTTGGACTTCAAGCTACCGTGACGCGCGCCACCGCCGCCTTTCTGGCGACCGAGTTTCTTGGTGGAGTGAGCGTTCTCACTGCGATCCTTTGTCTTGGATGTACCCTGGCGCTGGTTGGCGAGGTACTGAACGACATCAAGATAGATTGCATGGTCGTTCGGCTCGACACCGAACACCTTCTCGTCAAGAACAACCTTCTTTCCGGATTCTGATCCGTCAATTTTCAATACTGGTAATTCCATAACTAAAACTCTAATGCAAGATAAGAACCCTTGGCTCCCGGAACGGAACCTTTAATGACGAGAAGATTGTTTTCAGGAATAACCTTAACAATCTCAAGGTTGAAGACCTTGACCCTTTCGTTGCCCATATGACCGCCCATACGCATTCCAGGGAACACGCGTGAAGGCCAAGATGATGCACCGAGAGAACCCGGCTTACGCAGTCTGTTGTGCTGACCGTGGGTCGCCCCGCCTACACCGGCGAAATGATAACGGTGAACAACACCCTGGAAGCCACGACCTTTAGAAGTACCGACAACATCAACGTACTTGACATCCTCTGTTACGACGTCAGTGACGGAGATGGTGTCTCCAAGCTTGAGCTCACCCTTGAAGTCTGCCGGAAACTCGACAAGCTTGCGCTTAGGGGTGGTCCCTGCCTTTTTAAAGTGGCCCATAAGAGGCGCGCTGGCGTGTATCTCTTTCATTTCGTCATAGGCAAGCTGTACAGCGGCATAGCCATCTTTTTCTACTGTACGCAGTTGCGTGACAACACACGGACCAGCCTCGATGACGGTGCATGGAATATTTTTTCCATCAGCACCGAAAACGGAAGTCATTCCGATTTTCTTTCCAATTAATCCAGGCATTGGTTTGATTAATTAATTGTAAATAAATATTTTACGTTAATCCGCACTATTTTGCGGACTGTAAAGGTAGTCATTTTTTTCCAATTAACAAAGTTTTCCACAAGCCTACTCCTTAATAATCAGAGAAATCGTCGGCAAGCCTTGGGGAATAAATCAAGGATTCGTTATCTTTGTACCACGAAAAAAGACAATGATGCTTTTGAATATATTCGGATTCCTCAACATCTCGTTCGCGGACATCCTGGACATACTGATGGTGGCCATATTCATCTATCTGGCTTTCAGATGGATAAGAGGATCGGCGGCAATGAATATATTCGTTGCTGTCATCCTGCTTTTCTTCCTGCGGGTGATAGTGGCCGCGTTCAATATGAAGTTGATGAACGCCCTGCTTGGGACTTTCATCGATGTGGGTGTGATCGCCCTCATCGTGATATTCCAGCCGGAGGTAAGGCATTTCCTGATGAAACTCGGCTCGCGCTACGGGGTCGCCGGCAAAGGCCGTGACTTCGTCAACAAGCTGCTTGGAATCCAGGACAAGAAGATGGCCGGGGGCACCGTCAACGAGATAGCGGAGGCGTGCAGGGCTATGTCAGCCGACAAGACCGGAGCGCTGATCGTTTTTCCGCGCAAGGACTCGCTCGACTTCATCGTCGAGACCGGGGACATCGTGGACGCTAAGGTCACCAGAAGGCTGATAATGAACATATTCTTCAAGAATTCGCCTTTGCACGACGGCGCGATGATAATAAGTGACGACAGGATCGTGGCCGCGCGCTGCACCCTTCCTATCACAGGACGCGCGGACATCCCGGCTCACTACGGAATGAGGCACAAGGCGGCGATCGGAATCTCGGAAGAGACCGATGCCGACGTGGTCGTCGTCTCAGAGGAGACAGGAGGGATCTCGTTCGTGCGCGGCGGCAACATCAAGAGCATAGGCAACATCAATGAACTTAAACTCCTTCTCGGCGCTGGTGACGGAACCACGGATGAAAAGCGTCCTAAGGAGGAAAAACAATAATTTATGAATATGCAGGAACACGGAACAGAGATTGACACCAGGCTGGAGGGCAAGTTGGGGTTTGACAGGGTCAGAACCTTTGTGGCCGACAGATGTTCCACTGAATATGCCGTCTCAAGGGTGGCGAACGAGACTTTCAGCAACGATGCCAAGGTCATAGCCGCAAGGCTGGCGCTTACGGACGAGATGAGGCTGATCGTGATGTTCGAGGAGAACTTCCCGACCAACGGCTACATCGACTGCCTGGATTTTCTGAAGCCATTGGAGAACACTGGCTACAACATCGACCTGCTTTCGCTTGGGAAGCTGCGCACGATGGTCGAGACGGTCCGCAAGCTGACAAACTTCTTTATGTCGATAAAGGACGGGGTCTATCCAAACCTCAAAAGGATGAGCGCCCCGATAATGAGTTTCCCGGAGGTTCAGAGGAGGATCGACATAATCCTGGACAAGTTCGGGGATGTCAAAGACACGGCCTCGGACAAGCTACTGGAAATCCGTCGGGCGATAAAGGCCAAGGAGGGGACCATATCAAAAAGGGCGAACGCCATCCTCAGGCAGGCTCAGGCCGACGGGCTCGTGGACGAGGACGCGGGGCTTTCCGTTCGTGACGGAAAACTTCTGATCCCGGTCAACAGTTCCAGCAAGAAGAAGATCCCGGGATTCGTCTATGACACTTCCGCCACCGGCAAGACAGCCTTTGTGGAACCGGCTGAGATCATCGAGCTGGAAAACGAGATATTCACGTTCCACGCTGAGGAAACTCAGGAGATCCAACGCATTCTCGCGGCGTTCAGCGACTTTGTCAGACCATACGTCCCTGATCTCATCAACTCGGCCGAATACATCGGCGAGATAGACTTTCTTGTCGCCAAGGCTCAGGTAGCCCTTGACTTCAAAGCCGGAATGCCGATCATCTCAACGGAAGGAGAACTCGCCTTGAGAAAGGCCAGACATCCGCTACTGGAAAGGGCTCTGGCTAAAGAGAAGAAGACCATTGTCCCTGTTTCCATCCTTTTGAACCCGGCCAAGCATATTCTTTTGATCTCAGGACCTAACGCCGGAGGCAAGTCAGTGTGCCTGAAGACCACGGGGCTGTTGCAGTATATGTTCCAGTGGGGAATGCTTATCCCAACATCGGAGACTTCGGAACTTCCTGTTTTCGACCGTATTATGGTCAGTATCGGAGACGACCAGAACATCGAGAATGACCTGAGCACCTACAGTTCGTTCCTGGATGATATGAAGACGATGCTCGGGAAAGCTGACAGTAAGACCTTGATATTAATAGACGAGTTCGGCTCAGGAACCGAGCCGGCGGCCGGAGGAGCCATCGCCGAGGCAATCCTCAGCGAGATGGACAAGAGAGGGGTTTACGGAGTGATTACAACCCACTACACGAACCTCAAGCTTTACGCCTCAGGTTCGGAGACCGGGGTAATCAACGGCGCGATGCAGTTCGATGCCGCCAAGATCCAGCCTCTGTTCAAGCTGGACATCGGAATGCCTGGAAACTCGTTCGCATTCGAACTGGCCCGCAAGATGGGACTTCCGGAAAGCATCGTGAAGGATGCCGAGGCCAGAGCCGGTGAGGAGTTCGTCGGGATGGAGAGGAATCTGCGCAAGATCGTGCGCAACCGCCGCGCCCTTGACGAGAAGCTCCAGAGGATCAAGAACACGGACAAGACCCTGGAGAACATCACGGAGCGTTACCAGAAAGAGTTGGAAGGACTGAAACAGACCAAGAAGGAGATTCTGGATCAGGCCAAGAAGGAGGCGCAGGAGATAGTGCAGGGAGCCAACAAGACGGTCGAGAACACCATCCGCACCATTAAGGAATCACAGGCGGACAAGGAGAAGACCTCCGATGCCAGAAAGGCTCTCCAGAATTTTATGTCCTCACTCCAGACCAAGAAGGAGAACGACCAGAAGAATCACGACGACTACATAGAGAAGAAGCTCAAGCAGCTGGAAGACAGAAAGATGCGCCGCAACGCCCGCAAAGGGAAGCCTCAAGACGATGGACAGGGGCAGACTTCGGAGCAGTTCCGCGGAGGAGTGTTGAAAGTCGGCGAGAAGGTGCGGGTAAAGGACAACGGGATGGTCGGCGAGGTCATCAGGGTGTCCAACAAGGCCGTGACAGTCGCCGTCGGCAACATCACCAGCAAGATGCCTCTCGACAAGGTGGAGAGAATTTCTTCCAATGAATATAAAGCCGCGGTGCGGGAGACCATCAAGCCTCGGGCCGCTCAGGATGATTCCGGACTCAGAGAGCGAAGACTGGCTTTTTCTCCGGAACTGGACGTGCGTGGGGAGCGGGTATCCGACGCTTTGGACATAGTCGTGCACTACATCGACGACGCCATAATGCTGAATATCGGATCCGTGCGCATCATCCACGGCAAAGGCACCGGAGCGCTGCGGGACGAATTGCAGAAATATTTAAGGACAATCCCGGGAGTCACATCCGTCCACGATGAGCAAGTTCAGTTCGGAGGGTCTGGAGTGACGATCGTGACATTGGGATAGACATCTGACTCAAAACTATGAAAAACGCTGAAAGACAGATGACTCCACGGATGGAGCTGGGAAAGAGAGGTGAGGATGTCGCCTGCGAGTTCCTGACAGGCAAAGGGCACACCATCGTGCAGAGGAATTTCAGGTCGGGACATCTTGAGATCGACATCATCAGTCTTGACAAAAATGGTGTGCATTTTGTGGAGGTCAAGAGCCGGGTCGCACCTGTGGCGGTCTCTCCGGAGGAGAATGTGACGGCAAGCAAGCAGAGGAAGGTTGCAGACGCGGCGCTGAGGTACTTGAATATGGCCAAGGACAAGAGGATTTCCGCTGATCTGGAAGTCAATTTTGATGTCATGGCGGTGACGTTTGACGGAGGAAAGGAGATTGTGGAATGGTTCCCGAACGCGTTTTACCCTATGTACCTCTGAGCGGGTGCTTCAACGGTCCGATGCTTCGATGCTTCGACAGGCTCAGCAACCACAGGCTCAGCAACCGTGGTTCGACAAGCTCACCAACCGTTAATTCAGCGGTCACTGAGCCTGTCGAAGTGACCTTGTCGAAGTGACTGTATTGATTTGAGAGAATATACTAAGCACTAAGATATGAACAAAGATAACCAATATTGTGTGATAATGGCCGGAGGCACCGCAAACCGCTTCTGGCCCGTAAGCAGAGAAACAAAGCCAAAGCAGTTTCTGGACATTTCCGGAACCGGAAAGTCTTTCATAAGAACGACTTACGAACGGTTCGCGGAAATAGTCCCGAAAGAAAACATCATCATCGTCACCTTGACAAGATTCGCGGAGCTGGTACATACGCAGATTCCAGAGCTACCTGAAGGCAACCTTCTTCTGGAACCTTACGCCCGCAACACCGCCCCATGCATAGCTTACGCAACCTACAGCATCCTCAAACGGAATCCGAACGCGACCGTCATAGCCACCCCGGCGGACCATATCATCACGGACGAGGAGAAATTCAAGGCCGCCATCCTGAAGGTTATGGAATATGCCGAAGACAAACCGGCTTTGATGACCTTGGGAATCCACCCCACAAACCCGGACACAGACTACGGTTACATACAAGCTCCAAAAAACAAGGATAACGCTGATGCGGACATTCCTCTGAAAGTCAAGACTTTCACCGAGAAGCCAGACAAGGCTCTGGCCGAAGTGTTCTGCAAGACCGGAGAATTTTATTGGAACTCAGGAATATTCATTTGGAAGGCATCGGTGATCAGGGAAGAGATGGAAAAGTATATTCCTGATGTCACGTCTCTATTCACAGGATGGGAAGATGCGTTGGGCAGCGACAAAGAGCAAATGTTCCTTGAAAAGGTATATTCAGACTGCCCGAAGATTTCCATCGACTACGGTGTGATGGAGAAGACCGACAGAGCCTGGCTTTACTGCGGGAATTTCGGGTGGTCAGACATTGACGGATGGGATTCCTTGTTCAGGAACTATGACAGGAAAACCAAGGACGGAAACGTTGTCTTCACCGACAAGATTCTGGCGGAAGGCAACAAGGACAGCCTTCTGGTCAGCTCGAACCCTAAGAAACTCTACGCCGTCAAAGGGTTGAAGGACTATGCGGTTGTCGATACCGGTGATGTTCTTCTGATCTGCCCTAAAGACGACAAGCAGTTCAAGGATTTCATCTCAGGCCTCGGAATGCCGGAGTACGAAGATTTCCGATAAGGCAGCCGTGGCGACCAACGTCCTGACGATCAATAACAAAATCGAAGGTCTTGTGCAGGATTCGGCACAAGACCTTCGATTTTATTATTGACGGACAATCCATTAGGTGCCACGACCTTCGGGGATTGTCGTCATCAGCGCCTATTATATTCCTATTTCTTCAAAGTCTTGAAGAGAGTAGAAAGGGTTGATGCGGCGGAAGCGATCTCCTTGGCGTTTGAGACAGCCGTAGAGGCATTCTTTGATGACGCGATCTTTGAAAGGGCCTCGGTTGCAGCTGACTTGGCGGCATTGCTTGCGGCAGTCTTGGCCGCCGTCTTTGCGGAAGTCTGCAAAGAGGAGAGATCCATTCCCGCAAGTTTGGTAAGGCTGCCGAGCACCGTGCTGGAGTTGCTGTTATTGACGAGTTTGCCGGAACCGGAGATCAAACCTTTAACAAAGTTGGTTGTGTTGACGGATGACTTCAACCCCTTGATGTTGTTGGCCAGAGTGACCATATTCACAATGTTCGTAGGATTGGTCATATCCAGGTTACCATTACTCTTGTACTGAGTGTAAAGGGCCAAAAGAGCCTTGCCAGCGGCGGTTCCATTGTTCTTTGTAAGTGATGTGGATGTGGTCTGGGCGGCCGGAGCGGCTACTGATGACACATTGGCGCGGCAAGGAGCCGCAAGCATGATCGCCAAAGCGGCGACAGCAAAGATTTTTAACATTTTCATCTTATTAATGATTTTGTTCGTTGCATATTGCATTGCAAAAATACTGCAAAAGTTCGTAAAACAGAAAAATGTCCCAGCCTTTCGCACTATGCATCCTCAACCGCCTATCAAAATAAACACCACCGCCAAGACCGTCGCAATAAGTAGCCGTGGCGTTTAAAGTACTGACAATAAACTATAAAAAACTATGCCCTGATGCTGGATTTGGCATCAGGACATAGCTTTATTATACTGACAGACAACAGGTTATTGTCACGTTATTTTATTCAGCGAAGGCGTAGGATAAGCCTTGAATCTGGTTCCAGGCGCCACGGGTGAAGTCAGGGACTTCGACAGGAGCATTGCCGTTCTCCATCGAGATCTTTCCGAGTTCGGTGAGGCAGCACCATTCTGCCATATCATAGACATCCATATCGAGAGGAAGGCCGTTGCGCAGGCAGTAGATCAAGCGGTAGTCCATAATGAAATCCATTCCGCCGTGGCCGCCGACTTCCTTGGCAAGAGCCTCAAGCTCAGGGGTAAGGATCGGGTTACGGTTCTCTTCAAGGAGAGCATTGAGTTTTTTGCCTGAATAGACAACCTCACGGCCAAGATTCTGGAAATCGGTTGAAGTGCCCTCGGTGGCGTTCTCACGCAGACATACCTGCTGGACAGGATATTTGCCCACATAGCCGTCACTGCCGACAATCTGGTACATACGGCTGTAAGGACGCGGGGTCATCACATCGTGCTCCACGAGGATGGTCTTACCCTTCTCCGTGGAAATCATAGTCATCGCGACATCACCGTTCTGGAAATCCTCGCATTTCTTTCCGGTCTTTGCCTCTACGTGCTTAGGGCCGTTGACCGTCTTGGTCTCCATCGCCACGAGAGTCTTGAAACGGTCTCCACGATGAATATTCATAACCTGGCAGACTGGGCCAAGGCCGTGGGTTGGATAGACATCCCCCTTGTGAGCCTGATTGAAATCAAGTCTCCAGTTGCTCCAGTAGGCGTTCCAGAACGGATCCAGATTGTGATGGTAGGAACCCTCTCCGTGGAGAATCTCACCAAGAAGTCCCTTCTGGGCCATTGTCAAGGCTGTCAACTCAAAGAAGTCATAGCAGCAGTTCTCCAACATCATACAGTGCTTGCGGGTCTTCTCGGACATATTCACAAGAGCCCAGATGTCTTCAAGCGAAGCGGCGGCAGGTACCTCGACAGCGACATTCTTGCCGTGCTCCATAGCGTAAAGGGCGATTGGAACGTGATGTTTCCAGTCCGTACAGATGTAAACAAGATCGATGTCGTCACGGTCGCAAAGCTCTTTGTAAGCCTCGGTGCTTCCGGAATATTCAGCGGCCTTAGGGAATCCCCTACCTTCCAATGTCTTCTGAGCTTTCTCCACACGGTCAGCCTCCACGTCACAGAGAGCGGTGATCTTCACTCCCGGAACGTAGGTGTAACGCTCCACGGCGCTGGAGCCACGCATTCCGATGCCGACAAAGCCGACACGGACAGTGTCCATAGCCGGTACGGTCAGTCCAAGCACATTCTCCTGACCGGCTGGACGGGCAGGTGTCTCAACCTTGATCACGCCACTCTTGTTCACAGTCGAACACGACACCGCAAGTACAAGCAGCAGAGCTGCGAACATATTCCTAAGATTCATTGCTTATTAGTATTTAAATTATGTTTCTTTTGCAAAGATATCATAATTCAGCGTAAAAGCCTAAAATTCATATCTCATCGACTTCTCCACGCTCATAGCCTTGACAGGAACAAGCGCGAAACGGAACGAATAGTCCTTGTCGTTCCAAAGGCATCTGTCAGAATCCGGTCTGGCTCCCCAACTGTCATAGCCGCCAACGCCACTCTGGGCAAAATCAACGCAGACCTCAACGTAATCTCTTTCCACATAATCGTTTATGTGTGTCTGACGGCGGAGGCGGTTCTTGGCCTTGGCCGGATTGTTTTCGGACAACGGACCTTTGTTCTCCCACTGGTAGTCGCGCTGAACAGCCTCCTCGGAATCCAGATCCTCAACAGAGCAGCGGAGGGCGTTGAACTCGAATCGTTTCGAGCGGATGGTCATTCCGCCTATGGCAAGATATTCACAATCAGCGTGGTGGCCACATTCCTGCGGACGGACGTAACGGACATATTCATTAGCGGCAGAAGATGAATATTTTCCAACGAGGGTTCCGCCGAAGCGGTCGCTGTAGTTCTCCTCCGGACCTCTGCCCAGATAGGAGAAAGAGTCAGCGGAGGCAGGCAGCCTCATACGGAATCCGACGCGCGGCACATCAATCGGTTTGTCAGACTTAATCCCCTTGAAATCAGAACGTACCGAAAGGATTCCTCCTTCAAGAAGGGTATAGCGAACTGTGAATATATTCCCGCTCGCCAATGAATATTCAGCTACTATCGATTCTCCGTCGAACTCCGCCTTGACATTGAAGTCACGGCTGGAAGTCTTGAACGCCTGACAGCGGGACGGCATTCCGTTGCCGTAGTCATTGTCGGTCGGAGCGCGCCAGAACAACGGCCTGAGGCCGAAATCATCGTTGAACATATTCTTCCCCTTGAATGAATATGAACGCAGACATCCAAGCGCTCTGTCAAAAACCAGCGAAGCCTTTGTCTTGAATGTGATATCTTCTCTCTGTTCCAAAGTAATGACCAACTCGTTCTGCGTCATCATTATGTTCCGGGCATTGGAAGGAGCGGCCTGTCTTACGGCATCCGACAACTTGATTTGATCATAAGCGATCACATAGCCCTTAGGAAGCAGTCCGTCTTCCACCTTTGTGGCCACCTCGAAGGTTATGAGACATTTCTTGTCCGACGGTAGTTTAGGCAGCGACACCTGAATATCCTCCTCAGACTGAGGCTCTGCCGAGAGAGCCTGATTCCCGGAGCCGATGCGTACACCATCGGCTGTCACTGTCCATCTGAGAATATATTCATTCAAACTCTTGAAATAGAATCTGTTCTTCAAGCGGAACAAGCCGTTTGCGGCATCGGCCGGAGCCACCTCCACATCCTGATAGACGTGCTTGACCTCGGCCATCGCCGGATGCGGGGTACGATCAGGGGCTATGATTCCGTTGCAGTTGAAATTGCCATCGCTTGGCGTGTGCTCGCCATAGTCTCCGCCATAGGTCCAGTACATCTTACCGTCCTTGTCGGTCTCGTAAAGCCCCTGGTCAATCCAGTCCCAGATGAAGCCGCCCTGAAGGTTGGGATATTCATAAATATACTTCCACTGGCGGTCGAGCGATCCGTTGGAATTGCCCATCGCGTGGGAATATTCAGAAGGAACCACCGGTTTGCCGTAGCCGCTCTCCCCCATCTTACGGAACCACTCAGCTCCAGGGTATTGCGGGACAAACATATCCGTGTTCCATTCATATTCAGCGCGCTCGTAGCAGACAGGCCTGTTCTGGCCATCCTTTTCCAAAGTCTTCAGCTCCCTGTAGGTGTCATAGAAGTTGCATCCGTTTCCAGCCTCGTTGCCGAGCGAGAGGATCGTCACACACGGGTAGTTGCGGGTCCGGTAGTACATATTCAGAATCCTGTCACGGTGCTGCGGGAGCCAGTCCGGGTTGTTGCCAAGCGTCCTGGTGAGGTTGTAGCCCATTCCGTGGGACTCTATGTTGGCCTCGTCATAGACGTAGAATCCGTATTTGTCGCAGAGTTCATAGAAAAGGCGAGGCTGCGGATAGTGGCAGGTCCTGATGGCGTTGATATTGTGCTCCTTCATCAGCCGCAGGTCGGTCATGATGTCTTCCTTGGTGATGTAATGGCCGGTAAACTGATTGTGCTCGTGGATGTTGACACCCTTGAACTTGACCGGCTGCCCGTTCACGAGAAACTGGTTGCCGACAATCTCCAGACGGCGGAAACCGACATTGGCCTTGGCGTATTTCCCTTCGACGCAAAGAAGCAGGGTGTAGAGTTCAGGAGCCTCGGCGGACCATTTTCTCACATTCTTGATGGCTGACTGCCATTGTTTTATACCTTGCACTGTCTCTGTATTTCCCTTCGCTGCCTCGTTACCCTGATCGTCCAGAAGGATCCAGCTGACATTGATCGGCTTCGAGGAGTTGACGCTCAACCGGAAATCTCCAGTGCTAAGGTCATCGGCAAGCGTGGAGACCACATTCCAGTCAAGGTCATCCGGAACGGTGGCCGGTTCCCTTGACAGATAGACATCGCGCTCGATTCCGCTGATGCGCCAAAAGTCCTGGCATTCAAGGTAACTGCCCGTGCTCCATCTGGTCACAATCATTCTGAGATCCGCTTCCTTGCCGCTTTCCACATAAGGGGTGATGTCATAGCGCACCAAATCCTTGGAGTCCTCGCCGTAGCCGATAAACTTATCATTGACAAACACATACGCACCTCCTTTCACTCCACAGAGGTTCAAATAGCACTTCTCCCCCGCCCCAAATCGCGGCGTGAATTTCCTTGAATATACTCCCGTAGGAATCTTGTCTGGGAGCTGCGGCGGCCTCGGGTTCCTTGGGCAGAACTCATACGGATGGTTCACATAGATGGCCATTCCGAATCCCTGCACCTCCCAGTTGCCCGGAACCTTGATGGTCGATGGAGCCTTGTCCGGATCCGCCAGCATATCCTGCACGGAATTGTAATACCGGAATTCCCATACACCGTTGAGCGACACGTAGTTTGAGCTCGCCTCAATCTCTTTTGACAGAGCGTCCTTGGCTGTGTCAAAGAACACCGTCTCGTGCCTTTGCGTCACGGCATTTCCCTCCGTGATCACCTTCTGGTCAAGATGTTCGGTAAAGTCCGTCTTCTCCTGCGCCGAGATGGACGGACAGACCGCCAGAGCAACCAATGCAGCAACAATATAAGATCTGATATTCATAAAGGTTATTGTTTATTATGCAATGTATTCATCAACTCTTAAAAAGATCATCAAGCGTCACAACACTCTGAATTTCACCGGAATATTCATTGGTGGCGAGTCCGGCAGATGCGATCATTGTGAGGTGCAGGGCGGCATTGG
This sequence comes from bacterium, assembly GCA_963596515.1. GTDB lineage: Bacteria > Bacteroidota > Bacteroidia > Bacteroidales > UBA932 > Cryptobacteroides. The sequence continues at coordinate 40,312 of CAVBMN010000001.1, read as the reverse complement.
TTTTCACTGTGTCACGGAAATCATCCATCCGTTCATACATTTCCTGAAGATATTTTCCGGTCACAACATAAGGTCTGTTGGAAAATTTTGCCTCACAGACATTTATCACCTGATCCCGGCGTTCTATCAAGATGTCAATCTGATGCCCTTTTATGCCCTTTCCGCTGTCACCCTTCTTGTACCAGGAGCAGACGTTGCTAAGAATGCCACGGATGCCCAATGCTTCTTTGATTTGGGGAATATGACTGAGGCAAAGCTGTTCAAAAGCATATCCTGACCAAGACCGTCTCGCCGGATCGTCAATTGAGTTCGACCAAAAGGCCTCGTCCTTACCGCCACCATTCTTGACAAACTTAAGGTAAAAGAGGATGAACATATCGCCAAGCTGGTACATCGTGTCTCTGTCTTTCTTTCCGAACGCTGAATATGACCTTATGAAATCGCAATTCTTCAAATTTTCGAGAATGGTTGTGAACGCTCCGCCATCGGAGAACTTCAGTTCTTCGCACATCTCCTTTCTTGTCATACCTTTGGAGCGCTTCGCAAGAAGCTCAATCACACGCCGGTATGTCTGTGAGTCCTTGAACAAGGATTTCAACAGGACATCATATTCACCATCCAGTTCCGCATTGTTCCGGAAAAACAAGAAATCGACATTCTGAGGCAGACTATAACTTTTGCGAAGCAGATCAAGATAATACGGGGTGCCTCCGAGAATCATATAGCACTCCGCGATCTGGTGGTTTGTCCACTTGATGCCTTTCCTTGCAAGGAAAAGGGAGGTCTCGTGTAGATTGAACTGGGACAACTTTATTTTCCGGGTGACACGATTGTGCAACCCGCCTTTCTGAGAAATGACATTGTCATTCATCCACGTTGTCGCGGAGCCGCAGATGATCACCATAAGCTCGCTCCGGGAGGAGGCCCAATCATTCCAGAAATATTCAAAAGCCCTCACAAACTTAGACTTAGGAGTGTCCAGCCACGGCATTTCATCTATGAATATCACGACTCTTTTCTTTGAGATCGTGGTGACGTAGTGCTTCAGTTGTTCAAACGCCTCATTCCAATCACGCGGCACCGGGTAGAAGTTTCCGGAAGATTCCACCAGTTTCCGGTTCCACAAATATAGTTCGTCCCGAAGTTTCCCTTCGTATTGTCCGGTGACAAAGAAATCAAACCTGTCCTGGAAAAGGCTTTTTATCAGATAGGTCTTCCCTACCCTCCTTCTGCCGTACAGCGCAATCAATTCAGCCTTACCTGATTGATAGCATTCTTCGAGCAGTCTGATTTCCACTTCCCGTCCTATGATCTCATTCGACATATTCATTATAGCTTTGCGACAAAGGTAAAAAAAATTGAGTTACCGCACAAGAATAAATTTTATTGTTTTGCGACAAGTGCATATTATACACAGTTGTCGCAAAGATATAAGCCAAAAATAAGATTCAAGAACTTGGCGATGACATTCAACGACCAGAATAAGCAAGTTTTTGTCACACATCATCGGCTTGTTCCACCAAAGAAGCAGAAACAGGCCGTGTGTAGAATGGCAGGCTTTTACGCAAGAGTTTAATGACTTCAGGTTGGAAATCCGTTCATAAAGCCGTAACTTTGAAGACTCGTATAGCAAGATTTAAGGCACAAAGAATATGACCAGAAAAGATACTTTCAGATTGATGTCGTTAGTGGCGGCCACAGGGGCTTCGGCGATGGCTGTGCCGGCTTGCTCGGAGGCAGGAAAAGAGCCGGAGAAAAGGCCGAACATCGTGCTCATCGTGGCTGATGACCTTGGTCTCGGGGATGTGAGCCTTTACAGCGGGAGCGACCTTGTACGCACACCAAGAATCGATTCTCTTGGGCGGGCCGGAAGGCGGTTCGATTGCGCATACGCCACTTCGGCGACATCCACACCGAGCAGACTGGCGCTGTTCACCGGAATGTACCCTTGGAGGGCAGGAGCGAGCATCCTGCCGGGAGATGCGCCGCTGATCATCGACACAGCCGCCAACACCCTTCCGAAAATGCTTCAGAATCTGGGATATGCGACCGGAGCGATCGGAAAGTGGCATCTCGGAATGGGGTACGGCAAACTGGACTGGAACCAGCACATCAGCCCGGAGGCCAACACTGTGGGCTTTGACTACACGAACATCATCCCGGCCACAGTTGACAGGGTTCCGTGCGTCTATGTCGAGAACGGTGATGTGGTCAATCTTGATCCGAACGACCCTATCAAAATCGACTATGAGAATGAACTTCCAGAGGAGAAGAACGCCATCAACAATCCGGAGCTGATGGAAATGCGATGGCACCACGGCCATCAGGGCACAATCATCAACGGCATCCCGAGAATCGGACATATGACCGGCGGAAAATCCGCTCTCTGGGATGACTCCACAATGGCTGAATATTTCCTGTCGAAAGCCAAAGCATTCGTGACAAAGAACTCAGACAGGCCTTTCTTCCTCTACTACGGCCTTCACGAGCCGCACGTCCCGAGGACAGCCGGAGTTGCATTTAAAGGCAAGACATCCCTCGGCCCAAGAGGGGATGTGATAGCCGAGGCTGACTGGTGCGTGGGACGGATTCTGGATCATCTTGACTCGCTTGGAGTGCTGGACAACACTTTGGTGATATTCACATCTGACAACGGGGCAGTACTTCAAGACGGCTATCAGGACGAGGCCATAGAACTCGCTCACCAGCAAGGCTATGACCCTAATGACGGCCTGCGCGGAGGAAAGTACAGCCTCTTTGACGGAGGCACACATATTCCTTTCATAGCATATTGGAAAGGCCACATCAAACCGTCAGTTTCCAAGGCCTGCTTCTGCCAGATGGATCTCTACGCCACACTCGCCGACATTCTGGGCACGACAGCTCCCGAAGGCCTCGATTCAAAGGCCTACACCGAAGTGCTGATCGGCGACGACACCCTAAAGGGTAGGGAGACGCTGGTTCTCGAAGCCCAAGGCCGCCTCGCACTCAAGGAAGGCGACTATGTGATGATCCCGGCATATTCAGGAAGCAACGAGAACCCGACAACCATCGATTTCGGCCTTAATCCGGAGGTCACCCTTTGGAATCTCGCCACCGACAGAAGCCAAAAGGAAGATCTTTCAAAATCAGACAAAGCCTTGACTGACAAGATGATGCAATCCTTTAAAAATATTGTGGGGAAGGCCTATGTCAGCGACTTCGAGGCGGAGGAACTTCATTGAGCGCGATATGAAAAAGACATTTCTATTATTGTCTGCGATTTCAATTATGGCCGTATCTTGCGTCCAGTACAAGTATTTCACCAATCCGGTGATTAACCAGAACTGGCCGGATCCGACGGCCATCTATAATCCCGATGATGGTCATTACTACTCCATCGCCACAGGAGTAAACAGAACATTTATGCGAAGTGCCAACCTATGCGAATGGGAGAACACCGACATACACCCTTTCGATAAAGAGACTGTAAAAAAAATGAAGGAGATTGGACCGGATGTATGGGCTCCCCAATTCGCCGAGATTAACGGTAAATATCTCATCTACATTACCTTGAGAAGCAGTGCCGAGAATTCCAGAATAGCTGTCCTGTCCTCCGCCACAGTCACTGGACCTTACAAATTCGAGAACGTCATCACCGACTCCAGAATCACCGGCATAAAAGACACGATTGATCCGTTCGCATTCGTGGATGACCAGACCGGCAAAGTCTGGCTGGTATTCGGCAGCATAGGCGGAATACATCAAGTGGAACTCACCAAGGATGGATTGTCGCTGGCCGAGGGCCCAACCTACAAACACATCGCCGGACAAGACATCGATAAGGACAACTCGCGCCTTACCGTTTTTGAAGGCAGCTATGTCTATAAAAGAGACGGCTGGTGGTACCTGTTCGCAAGCGCGGGACGTTACAATGACTATTCCTACGCCATTGTTGTCGGAAGGAGCAGAAACGCCGACGGCCCATTCCTCACGAAAGACGGGAAAGATATGGCAGACGGCTATGGGACAGTGATTTTGACCTCCAGTCCTTACGACAAATTCTACGGTCCCGGGCACGACGGAGAGATATTCACGGACAAGAACGGCGACACGTTCATCCTCTATCACGTGCATATTGGAAACTATCCTTCCGAGCGCACGCTTAAAAGCCACAATGTGAGATTTACCAACCTCCAGAGAATCTACTGGGACAAAAATGGATGGCCATATTTCAAGCGCGATGAGATCGCCGGAGGAAAGATAAGAATCAAATAATCAAGGATATGTCAGACGCGACATTTGAAAAGACGCTGACCCTTGGGGACGCCATCCGCCTTTCCGGGCCTATGGCCTTCAACATAATGATCAAGCCCGCCGGGTCGCTCTGCAACCTGGACTGCAAATATTGCTACTACCTCGACAAGGCGGAAATCTACGGCGGCAGGGAGCCACGGATGACCGAAGCGATGCTGGAAAAGGTGGTTCAAGAATATATCAGCGCGAACAGCGTGCCGGAGGTGACCTTCAACTGGCACGGCGGTGAACCGCTTGTGCTTGGACTGGACTTCTACCGCAAAGCTTTGGAATTTGAGAAGAAATATGCCGGTGACAAGGTCATCCACAACACCATCCAGACCAACGGCACCCTCCTCAACCGCGAATGGGCAAGGTTCTTCCACGACAACAATTTCCTTGTGGGAATATCTCTGGACGGCCCCAAGGATATTCACGACAGGTACCGCAAGGACAAAGGTGGTTTCCCGACCTTCGACAGGGTGATGAGCGGTCTGAATATTCTTAAAGGTGAAGGAGTTGAGTTCAACACGATGTCCACGGTCAACCACGCCAGTGAAGGCAGAGGCTTGGAGACGTATCTGTTTCTGCGCGAGGTCGGAAGCGGTTTTATGCAGTTTATGCCGGTCGTGGAGCACGTCAAGTACCCGCTGAACGGGGCGGGCAAGCCGGACAAGAAAAAACGTCCCTTCATCGTTGACCCGAAGGCCGATGGAGCGGTCATAGCCCCGTGGTCTGTAACAGATGTAGGCTACGGACGTTTCCTCTGCGACATATTCGATTACTGGGTCAGGAACGATGTCGGCCGCATATTCGTCACGAACTTCGATGCCACTCTGGCCACCTGGGTCGGTGAGATGCCGGGCACCTGCACCTTCGCGCAAACCTGCGGCGGCAATGCCGTAATCGAACACAACGGCGACCTCTATCCGTGCGACCATTTTGTCTATAAGGAATATCTTCTAGGCAACATCGCCGACAAGCCCATCGCCGAGATGATGCGCTCGGACAAGCAGACCGCCTTCGGAATCGACAAGCGCAACAAGCTCCCCACCAAGTGCTTACGGTGCGAATGGCTTTTCGCCTGCAATGGTGAATGCCCGAAGCATAGGTTCAACACCTACGAGTCACACCAACCAAGTCGTGGCGGCATCCGGATCGAGACCGGTCTGAACGCCCTCTGCGCCGGTTACCGTATGTTCTTCAGCCACGTGGCCCCCTATATGGACTATATGAAGGATCTCCTGTCCCGCAAGATGGCTCCCGCCTACGTTATCCCCTGGGCGAGAAGCCGCGCGATTCAGCAGTAATAACAGGCAAAAGGTTACCTGTGCGTGAAATCAAGTGAATCGCTCACGAAAGGAGTGGTTTACTGCCTCTCGTTCGCAAGATGGACGATTCTGCGCACGGACGGCGTTATATTCGTTTTTGCAAAAATGTTTTTATTACCAATTTTCGTTTTTGCAAAAATGTTTTTATTTTTGTCATCAAAAATGATTGATATGGAACTTTCAGACATTCGCCCTCTCATTGAATTTTATCACAGCAAGTTATCACAAATATCGCTCGACTTCAAACGTTATTTGTACAATAAGATTAATTGGAAGGCCAGAATCATCGGCATCAGAGGCGAGCGTGGTGTGGGAAAGACAACTATGCTTATCCAGCGAATAAAGGAAAAGTACACAAATCCTGATGACACAATCTACCTGTCATTGGATCATCTTTGGTTCAAAACGCACTCTCTTCAGGAATTGATAGGATTTCTGTACAATCGTGGAATCAATGAATTCTACATCGACGAAGTGCATAAATACGAAGACTGGAGCCGTATAATCAAAAACCTCTATGACCAATATGCCGACCTTAGAGTTATCTACACTGGTTCTTCTATGCTTGAACTGGACAATTCCATCGTGGATATGTCCAGACGGCAGACACCTTATATACTTAAAGGAATGTCTTTTCGTGAATTTCTCGAATATGACGGCATTCTTGACATTCCGGCATATAGTCTTGAAGATATTCTTTCCAGCCACAGCGCAATATCGTTGGACATTGTGCCACATATGAAAGTTCTACGAGAATTTGACAAATACCTTCATTTTGGAGTATATCCTTTCTATAAAGAGGCCGGCGACGATTTTTTGACGATGTTGCAGAACGTGGTCAAACTTGTTGTGGAAAGCGACCTTCCGGCCGTGGAGAAAGTGTCCTACCCCACAATCGACAAATGCAAGAAACTATTTATGATCATCGCCGAGAATGTTCCTCTGCAACCCAACACGGAGAAACTGGCTTCATCCATAAGCACAACCAGAAATACTCTCCTCTCTCTTCTTTATAAACTTGATGAGGCAGAAATTCTGAACCTTCTCACAACTGAACTTAAAAATTATAAAAGACTGGTCAATCCTGAGAAAATCTATCTCGGGAACACCAATCTTATGTATGCGTTCTCTCCAAAGATCAACATTGGAACTATGCGCGAAACCTTCTTCATCAACCAACTGTCCGCAGTATCGTCCGTGCGGATGCCGACAAAAGGAGACTTTCTTGTAGATGGCGACTATCTGTTTGAGATAGGAGGCGACAATAAGACTTTTGAACAAATCGCCGACATCCCGACAAGTTACCTTGGCATTGACGGCATCGAGACCGGTTACGGTAACCGTATTCCTCTATGGATGTTCGGACTTCTGTACTGATTTGTGAACGTCTCGCGCGTGAAACCACGCGAAGTTTATGTCAGAACCTGAACACTCCTGAGTCAACGTCCGAGTTCTCAAGGCTCTTGGCGGAGTAGTTCTCCTTGCCACGCTGGAAGAACCAGGAGATGGTGAAGCCGAACTCGCGGTTCTTGGTGCGGAGGTTTGTCTGTGTTATATGGCGGACCGGAGCGATGGAGACCGTCTCGTTGGAGTACTTGTCATCGTAGAACGGGAACAGGCACTGGGCACCGAACTGCCAGTTCTTCCAGCCATAGGTCAAGGACAGGTACGACACCTTCTCTAAGCCCTTCCTGTACAGTCCGTCCAGCATCTTTCCACCGAAAGTCTGACGGCAGGACAGCGACCAGTTGCCCCAGACAGCGGACGCATTCAGATAAACCGGGAAGAACCAGTCGCTGAAAGCCTCACCGGAGGCGGCCTCCTTGATTGTCTGGCGGTCAGCGGAGACATCCACTCCAAGACGCAGCCACTTCCAAGGTATGTATGTCACAATCATATTCATACCTGTCTCGGAGTAGCCATGGGCATTCCTCGTCTCCAGATACCAAGCCTCGCCATCCTGCACGAACGCATCATAGAGGAAGCCCCCTGTACGGTTGTAGTGCGCGTCAGTCTGGACAATCAACTTCCGTGGAATGTTATAGGAATATATCAGCCTCGACTGGTAGCCGGTGCTGTTGTGCACTTCCGCATTTCCCCTGCGGTAGAAGTTCTCCATAATCAGAATCCTGTTGCCGGACATCTGTTGTATGTCAGGCATCGCGGTCTCCGAGTCAAGGCGCAGACGCAGCATATTCCTGGGACTCAAGCGATAAGATAACAGCAGTGTCGGGGAAAACGCGAACCTTGAGAATCCGTTGCCTCCGGCCTTCAAATTGTTCTCAGCCCCGAGACTCACACGGTACGAGAACGACCCGTGGCGTGAGGAATATTCCCCGTAAAGCCTCTGCCGGCCGGTCCGCACGTTCGTCACGCCGCTTCCCGAAAGGTCGCTCCGCAGAAAACCGAACGCTCCCCTGTACCCGGCGTTGAACGTCCGGTTCTCCTTGGTATATGAATATACCAGCTCCCCGATGACGGAGTTCTTTCTGGTTTTCAAATCCAGCAAATCCTCAAAAACATCAGTCTCGGACGTGAAAGCGTTCTGATCGTTTGAATATGACGTCGCTGTCACGTCAGCCATCAATGTGCTCGTCTCGGAGAGAGTCTTCTCGAAATAAACATCCACAGTTGGCTTCATCGTGGTGACATCGTTGCTCGCCACCCCAGAACGAGTGTCTTTCAAACCATTAAGGGCAAAATCGATGTCTCTGTCGCGACTCATCTTGTTATTATAGAATGAATAGTCGGCCGAAATCTGGAGCATATAGTCACCAGGCTTTCCGTTCAGCCACGCCACACCGCCGCTGTACTGGTTTCCCCATTCCCGCTGCTTTTGGGAATATTCATACATATATTCATCATCCCCGAGCCGGTAGGTGAACCCACCGGTCTCCTCGTCCCACACCTTGCGCTTGTGGTTGAAATGACTCCCGAGGTTGACTGTCAGCTTGTTGTTCCCGCTCACCCGGCTGAGAGCCACATCGCCGTGGGAGTACATCTGCCCGACCCTCGTGTAAATGCTTCCGTTCCAGCCAGTGTCCAGCCGCGAGGTGATTATATTCAAAACCACATCCGCCATGTCCATATACCTCACCGGAGGCACGTCGTAGAAGTCAACCTTCTTTATCTTCGATGCCGGGATCAGCTGCAAGTCCGTGTCCATCGATTTGATGCCGTTGATCAGGATGAGAATCTTCTTGCCGGCCAGAGTCGCCAGCGTGTTGCTCTGCTTGTCGATGAGCAGATTAGGAATCGTCGCCACAAGTTCCCGTCCGTCCCTGGCCGCCTTCACTTCCGCAGCCGAGAAAAAGTGCGTCGTCCTGTCAACCTTGTATGTTATGTTTCCCTCCGTGATGACCGACGCCGAAAGGATTTCCATGATCACGCTGTCAGGCTGCTGGGCGGAAATTGTCAAGACTGGCGTAAAAACCAACAGAGCAGTTATCAAAAGTTTTTTCATACGTTAGTTGTTTATAAATTGTTTTATTTTTCTCAAATATAAACAATTAGTTTTTGGCAAGCAAGTAGGGACACGATAAATTCCGATTATTCAGAAAACATTGTCACCCGACCTCTTCAAAGAAACAACCTGACAGTCACCAAGTCTTATAGGGATGCTTAGCCAGATAAGAATTGTAGTAGCGTTGGTCGCCGGTCACTTCCCGGCCAAGCCAAGATGGTTTTTCAAAAGGCTCATCCTCTGATGAAAGTTCTATTTCCGCGACCGTAAGTCCCTCATTGTCACCATAAAATTCATCCACTTCATAGATATGTTCCCCATCGGCCTTTACCAGGTGACGGGTCTTGTCAATAACTCCCGGCTCACAGATTTCAAGCAAAGCTTTGGCATCCTCCACACAAATCTCTTTCTCCCATTCAAAACGGCTGACACCACTCGCATTGCCTATTCCTTTGACCGTGATGAAAGCCTTGTCACCTTTGATGCGCACTCGCACCGTCCTCTCCGGAGCACTGCAAAGATACCCTTGAATGATCCTTATAGCCTTGAAAGCATCGGACTTGAAGTCACCGTTCAGCAAAAATTTTCTTTCTATCTCCTGTCCCATACACCAACCAATTATGACAACTAACATTTCGCATTTTGTAAAGTTAGTAATAAAAATCCGACCGCAGCCTTATGATACCCCACTAAGCCAGATATTCAGTCCTGAACGCAGTTATATCTTTACAAAACGCCTTCAGCCACACAGCCACTGTGACCCACTCTGGTAGATCATCGGCTGAAAAACTGTTGATTTACGCATTGACTTTTTCAGCCAGAATGAGCCCTCACCCACTTCTGTGGCACCTTAACGTGAAAGCGTTTTGTAATCGAATAGGATTACGGTCCGGTCTGGTACATAAGCGACTCCACAGTATCGCAACTGATCAATTTCGTCAACGAAGGTATCCACACCAGCATTTCAATGAGTCAGATTTATCCCACACATTTATCTGTAAGATAGAAGCCTTTAGCCACAATTGCGATCAAACCATTTGTGGTAGCGGTCTCTATCTCGTACTTGTATATTTTTTCATTAGAATGACGGGTTATCTTCTCACCGGTGGAACGAATTATTTCATCGTACTCGTATTGAACCTTGAATCAGCGGTTTTTCTGGTTATTTCTTCTACTGAAGCCCACATAATCGTCTCATCACAGATGATTCCGCCACAAAGATCGACCTTGAAATCAATAAAATCAACAAAGTATATTGAGCTGAACGTATTATCCGGATCCGGCCACTGAACGTCCAGACGTATCTGATTATGGCTTTCAGGGCAACTTCTGTCAACTACAATCTTAAGGATAGTAGTATCGTGCCACTCTAAATCATTAAACATCACAGTATTCATATTCTAACAGAAAGTGTTGCAGAAACTCAAACTCTTTTCAATCAACATTATCTCATTCATAGTGCTCTCCCATCATATTTTTGTCATATAATCACCTATTTCTCAGCAAAATATCATTCTATTTCACTTTTACTCTGCTAAAGCATAATTCTTCTATTCCGGAGTTGATCAAATCTCTTTTAATATCCTCATTAACATAAATTTGAGTCGAAATCTGCCAAAAAAGATTAGGGCTGTGAATAACAGATAGATTCTTTATCTTTTCTTTGTCAAAACAAGGCTTCAAGACAACTCCTGATACTGGTACATAAACACTCTCACAGACATTCAAAATGTCCAGTTTTCTTGTAAACATCGGAATATAATACTTTTTGGAGATGCCTTTTCCATTGATAACGACGCTCTTCCATTCAATATATTCAGAACCAGTCAAATGAGATGCGATTATTGACTTCATCTTTTCAGACATTACCGGCCAAGCCAAACTATTCGGCTGATAATCATAAAAGACATCACTCGAACCTCCAACGACAAGCTTCGAGGTCACAAAAACATCCCGCAACTCCAATGAGAATGGAACGTCTTCCCTATTATTCATTTCCCCAATGAGCTCATAAGAAAGCGGTGTCCCTTCAGGAGCATAGGCAACCGTTGAGACCTTGTCATTGTTTGTTGACAACCAATAATAGTTCATAACTAAACCCATTGTATAGCACTGGCTTTCAACTATATATTATTCTAACCGTCATCGGCTTTCTCCGATGTTTGTCGCTAATTTACAACAATTTTCAAGAACGCAGCCAAATGACAATCGGGACTTTAGACATTATGAATATATTAAAAACCCACTGCGGTGATGCAATATTTCCTACAAAACGCCTTCAGCCACATCGCCACTGTGACCCACTCTAATGGCACATCGGCTGAAAAACTATTGCTTTTAGTTCTGACTTTTTCAGCCAGAGTGAGCCCTCACCCACTTCTGTGGCACAGTAACGTGAAAGCGTTTTGTAAAGGTTATCGAGCTTTGACTTTATCGTATGGAGGAAACATATGAATCTCCGACATTTCCTCCGTTGGCGGGTAAAATATTTGACAGTTTAAACGAGCCAAATCCTCTTTTGAAAAATCGTAACGCTGCAAAAACATATAGTTTTGTACAACGTCCTCCCACGTATTGTTTTCAACAACTTTTGAATCAAAAATAAAGAAAGACACCGTATCACAGTCCCATCTTCGGAACAGGCCATCAATATCCTCTATTCCATAATCGATTCGCCCGTAGTTTTGCCCTTCTGAATCTTTTCTGAGATGTAAAAGAACCAACTCTTCCGCAGAAAAACTAATGGCCGTGTCTTTCTTACAAGGTATTCCTTTTTCTGGTATATAGCAATATACCGCATCAAATTCTCCCCGCAAGTAATAATCAAACACAACAAACTTGTCACAACCAAGCAATATCGCACAGCCAAATAATAAAATTAACTTTTTCATACAACACTTTTATTTATTCTCCAACCCAAACACAATATAACTGTATGATTCTATTGCTCCTTGACTTTCTCGTATGGCGGAAACATATGAATGCTCTTCATTGCCGTTGTAGGGGGATAATAAAGTGCGTTATCAAATAATCTCAAATCATTCAATTTTAGATCATAACGAACCAGATAGCCATTATGTTCACTAAGATATTCCCAACCGAAATTATCCCCATCTTCCTGCTTGAATAAATAAACAGATAACACGCCAGAATGTGTATATGAAAAAATGGACTCCCAACTTAGCATTCGACTAAAGATTAAGCCAGAATCCATAATGCTATCCACTATGCAAAAAGGATTTGGATTAGCCGGAAGCAATGTGTCTGGATAACTAAACCCGGAATTAAACTCATCCGCCACAAAGCAAGACAACATATAACCAGACTCGTTTTTCAAATAAATACCGTGCTCTCCTTGTTCATAAGGCAAGAATCGACACGATGGACATAATGCTGCCACACAAATAAAGAATACAATCAATTTTCTCATTCTCAACAATTTACCAAATAGCGGAGTTATCCTCTTCAACAGCAAAATAAAAAGCAGATGAAATATCCTCAGATACTGACATTTATGGCGTGACAGATTTCCACGACAGCTCCAATGATTTTCAGAAATAGTACCTCAAGCCGATGGATGGTTGGATGGCGAGGTCGTAGGTCGCCGCATCGTTCTTTATGTCATAATCATTCTGACCCACCTTCTTGATATTGGTGAAAGAATAGCCAAGTGTCAGGAAGCTGACGGAGAAGGCGAAATGAGGAGTCGGGCGGAACTCGAATGCGCCAGGAGCCAGATCCACTCCATAGCCAACAACATTCTTGCTTACGTAAATGTCTTTGGTTTCGACCTTTACGCTCCCGATGGTTCCGAATATCGCAACCCGAGGCGTGAAAAAGAAGCCCTCTCTGATTTTCAGGTAATATGCCAGTTCGGGGCCTACCAGAACCAGATTGGTGTTCTGACGAAGCCAACCGTCACCACTTTTCTCGTATGGGTTGGAATTCAAAGCGTATTGCATAGAAACACCGAGCCTCCAGTTGTCAGCGAAGAACCAACCGAACTCGGCACCGGCATTAATGTCGGTTGATGACGGCGTTCCGTTCCCTCCTGATCTGATTCCTGAATATCCTCCTGAAATCCCGATTATACCTCCGATTGAAACCTCTCCTTTCTTCTGCGCCGAGACGGAACCGCAAGAGAGGATGACAAGCACGACGCAAGCTGCTAATAATTTATTCATAATATTGAATATTAAAGTATTACCTAAAAAACATCTACCAAAACAGCCGACAGGCTACAGATTCAACCTCAATGTGAATGAGAGACCAATATTAGCAAGATTCTCCATACTATCCTTGTCAAGAGTTTGAGTAGACTTTTCACCATTCTGCTCAAACGTCAAGGCAGAGAGCGTACCATCGACAGAAGACAGATTGCCCCCGATCGACCACGTCTTGTTCAGGGCATAGTCATAGCCGATGTTGTACAAGAATCCAAGTGTGCCACCGGTCAGTTTCATCTTTTCTATGACCATACCGTCATCACAATAGCTAAGGTAGCCTAAGCCCACATCAGCCGTTAATGTATGCAAACCATTTCTGCTGGAGAACCTTGTGCAGAACATCGGACCGACGAACGCTATCCGTATGTTGTCTTTCATCTTACCATAGGTGGCTTGACCATCGCTGTTGGTTGACGTTACAGTCGCACCATTGCTGGCCGAAAACGCCTTGTAGCGAACGCCTACTCCCATAAACTCCTTGAAGAACCAGGTCGCATCGGCACCGTACACGAATCCTCTCTTGAGTTTCTTTGTGTAGGATTTGAAGTCATCCGGCACGTTTTCGCTGATCTTGCCGAGCCTGAGGCCGCCTCCACCCTCAATGCTGAATCTGAATTTTGAATATTCCCGGACAGAGTTCCGCTCCAGCCCTTGTTCCAGTCCCTGCTCCTGTTCCTGAGCATAGCCGATGCCGCCAGACATAAGCGCCAAAGCGGCGATGATAGTAATGATTCTTTTCATTATGATATGATTAATGATTCAATAGAAAAAAAATTCAACCAAGGTATTTATAATAAACTATATATATCAAAATCGAGGAACGCTTATTCCTTGCATTAAAGGTATATAAAAACTCATAATAAACCAAATCATCATTGAATGGTCATCCCCAATTTGAACATAGGAAGATACATCGCGATCAGCACGAAACCGACAACCACACCTATAAGCAGAACCATAAGCGGCTCCAAAGTGCTGTTCAACTGCCTGACTTGATAGTTCAACTCCTCGGAAGTGTCATCCGCAAGTGTTTTCAGCATCCGGTCCAAGGCTCCAGTCTCCTCTCCTACCCGAAGCATCACAAGAAACTTCTTGTCAAAAAGGTCAGGATAACTTGAGAAGGCATCGCACAGCATAGAACCAAACTCAAGTTCCACACAGGAATCCCAAACAGCCTTGCGGTAAGGGTACAGACGAAGAATCCCGCCGACAAGATTCAAGGATGACAGTATCGGAACATCAGAGCTGACAAGAAGACACATAATCCGGCAAAAACGGGACAATTCCGCCTTCTTCAAAAGCCCTCCCACCAGAGGAATGTGCAGGATGAACCCAGAAGTCAATTTTTGATATTTCTCCGTGTTTCCATAGACCCGTCTTATTACAAGAAGCAACGCCACAAGAGCCACAAAGGCAAAAAACAGAGACGGAACATAAGATGACACACCCATCAAAAAGCGTGTAAGCGCAGGGAGTTCCCCACCCATCCTTGAATATACCTGCTCAAACATCGGCACGACAACCAGCAGCATAAAGCATAACACGACAACAGCCACCGCAAGCGTGATGACCGGATAGCTCAATGCGCTCACAAGCGTGCGCCTCTGTGTTTCTCTCCTGTCATAATAGTCTGACAGAAAGGACAATGCCTCCATCAACTTTCCGGACTCCTCCCCGATCCTAATGACACCGCAATCAATCCTATCAAAGCCTCCGACATATTCCATAGCCTCCCACAGACATCCTCCCGACACTACACGCCCGAGAATCTTTTCATAGATATTCCTGTCACTTCCCTTGGAACTTTCGATCAACAAAGAAAACGACGATGAAAAACTCAATCCCGAATGCAACAGAACATACAGTTGGGAATAGAAAGCCTTTTTCTTCTTGTCAGACAAACGTTTGCTCAGTTCCATTTCTCGCATACTCCTATAATTTCCCCGTTCTGAAAGAATCTGACACTATCTCCAATGTTAATGCTGTCGCTACGCTCAACAAGCATCTCATACCGTTGCAATCTACCCAGATCATTTCCGAAATCACTCAAGGAATATCGGGACAAAGCCTGACGAAGCATATCCACTCCATCAAACACCAACAGCAGTAGAATGCCACCCAGCAGCATTGTGACAAGCAATTCAGGAAGGGTACTCCCCTTAAATTTCACCCGACTCATTTCTAAAATAATGATACTCTATTTTCTGCCCGCCTTTCATATTCGCGGTCACATTGATCACAACAAGTCCTTCCGTATCAAACGCACTCTCGCGCGCCCATCGCATAGTGCCCCAAGGATATTCACGCAGGCCATCAGACATCACCACTGATGAATCTCGGAACTCATTGAAACTCCGCTCCATCGCAGACCAATCAGGATCACTGATTTTATGAATATGAGCCAACGCCTCCATAGCCATTCCAAAAACCAACAGGAATATCAAAGAGGCCACAATGGTCTCCAAAAGTGTCGTGGCTTTCAGTCTCATCTTACTCTAATCAAATGTGTTTCATTTCCGAACTGAACCCGAATATTTTCCGGCTCGATCTCAACGACACGGACCTTCTCCAAAACCGCTCCTTTTGCAAGAGAAACGACCTCACCTTTGCTCTCGACAAGAGCCTTTACAGTACCATCCTTTCCTTTCACCATACCTTTGTACTTTAGCGGAGGCATCTGCACAGGAGGTTTAGGAATAGCGGCAACTTTCTCCGACAGGACAATGGTCTTAGCCTTTCCCGACTCCAGAAAAGGGTCACGATAGTCCAAACGAAGGGAATCCCTTGGAACAGACTGAGATTCCGTCTTTTTTTCCGTTTTGACACTTTCTGTGATTTCCGGACGAGCCAAATTCCAGATGCGGAATCCGACAAGTCCCCATACAGCCAAAACGGCCATCACCAAAGCGCCCATCAACAATTTCTTTCTCATCAAGCTAAAAAACTTTCTTTATCTCACGTCTCTGATAAGGTCCCGTTAACAGAATCGGGAACGGAACATCATCGGAACGCCGGATGGAAACATTATTCAAAACGCCAGGATACTTATACCCGTCTTTCTCGTAAAAGCAGTCTCCTATGTATGCAGATCCATTGACAGCTCCTTCAAGTTCACACGATCCGTCCACATACAAAAGCCCGTCAATCACACTTCCAGTTTTCTGTCTAAGGCAAGGATATTCCAGTCTCGGATCGACCTTTCCATCATTAAGAACGGCAACATAACCGCACACACGGCTTCCTCCTGCCAATGAGACGAATGGATGATCGGCACCTGATACCAGCACTCCGGAAGGACATTCAAGTTTCACATTTCTACCGACCGTCACGGTGTCAGTACAAAACAGCTGCAAACGCCCTCGGAATCCCTCCTCAATTACGGCGGAGCGAGCGAAAACAAGGATGCCGTTCACTTCCGAATCCGCCCCCAGGGCAAGTTTGTCCGCATACAGAATCCGATTGCCGCCAAGATGGAATATCTTGTCCCCGTCACGGGTATACACAAGAGATGTCTGTTCTTGAAAGCTGCGATACCCTTCAGCATCGTTAAGATGATACCAGGCCTTTCCTCTCAATCCACACAAAGAATCAAGACGTTCAAGAGCCGAAGAATCCACCGAAGGAAGGATGGAGGTCGATACAAACAACCTCTCGGCAGGAATATGTTCACCTGAAAACGAAACTCCAGCCAAATCCGTGTAATTGATGCCATTAAGAGATGCAAAGACATCCCCATCTATCCGTGTCCGTCCGGCAATGGACAAAGCACGTTTCCTGTCACCGACCCAAAGAGCCGCTTTTATGGAGCTCTCCGAGGAACGCCCATAGATTACCGAACGGCTGAACGGCAATGTCTTCACAGAGGCCGTCATAATCTCATAAAGTCCCCAACTATGAACTTTTATGCCGACTTCCGACTCGGTATCTCCAAAAAGGCTCACGCTTATGGAATCGGACTCCCTCGCCAGAAGACTGTCCACACAGTAAAGGGCTGACGCAGAATGCAAATTCAAAACACTCTGTTTCTTCCTATGATAATTTGCATAATACTGTCTGTCCAAATCAACAATAGAAAAGGCAAACAGTATCAGCAAAGCCATCAACACAGAGATGACCAGCACAGTGGGAAGCGAAAAGCCACGAAGACTGTGAATATTCCTACTCATCACTTACCAATTGAATCAGATCCAAGTCCAAGGTCACCAATGTCTCTTTTCCAGATTTGTGAGAGAAATAAATGTCGGCCAAAGAGATATCCGGTTGATTTTCTAAAAGATGCACAACCTTGAGCAACGGAATGAAGCGTCCTTTCAATTGAAGTCTGGCACGGACAATGGAAAGGCCACCGTCAGATTTTTCCACTGACGGAGTATATTCATTGATGACAACATCGTCGTCTCCAGTCAGAATCTCCTGGATCAGACAATCTCCGGCAAGACGGTTCTCACCAGACACAGCAAACCTTTGCGAAGAGATGGAATCCGATGTCTCGGATTTGGAAAGGTGTCTGTACTCTCCGTATAGCGACAATGTCTTTGAGAAAGCCGCCATCCAGAGAATGATCGGCAATCCGACAACCAAGGCCGTTAATTTCAGTGTCCCCGGATTCAGTCTCATCGTGTCATCTTGAAATCAAATTGGTACAATGACGTTCCGGAAGGCCTGTCAATCGAGGCGATTTCCAACGAAGGAAATTTCCGATGGATTGAGCTTGAATATTCCGTTATGTCAGACACATCCTCCGCAGCACCTTTGATTCTGAATCCAGAAGAATTAACAGACAATAACGTCAGTTGGATGCCACCAGGCACCATTGAGGCCAGAGCATCGATATCCACCGATGACTTCGGCAGAGACATAGCCTTATAGGCAGCCAACATCTGACGCTGTTTTCCGGTGACTTCCATTTCAGCCTTGGCCTCACGTTTGGATTCCTGCTGCGAAAGACGCATCGCATTGACACGCCGATCCAGACTTGAGAACAAAAAGAAATTACAAAGGAGGACGACCAACCAGAACCCCAAAACAGGAAGAAGCGCGCGACTGAATATACGCCCCGTGACGGCTTCGAGCATATCCGGTTCAATAACAATCCGCTTCCAATCAATGGCCGACAGCATATTCTTCGCCGGCTCTTCGGCCTCATAATGAGTCTCGCCGACTGCAACTCCTGCGACATAGGGACCTTTCGGGTCATTCAGTGACGACTCCACCACCGATTTTCTGACATAACAGATCTTGTCAGGATACCTTGTCCAATATAGGTCTTTACTCCGCTCTATACGTGACAGGACCGGATCCGAATCATCGCAAGCACGAGAAGACACATCTGACCCGAAGACAGACAAAATCACGATGTCACTCTTTCCCCCGCCCCTATCTTCGATGACCGCAGTCCCTCCATTCACCTCGACAGAGAGGACTCCCTTACTTATCAATCTCATAGCACAATGGTAGGTCTGATGAACACATTCAGTTTCTGCATCTGTTTTGTTCTTGTGACATTTCCACAGAACAACCGCAGGACAGGGACTCTGGCTATCCACGGAAGCCCTTTACTGCTGTCCTCAGTAAGATTCTTCTCGATGCCGCCCAACAAGATCATCTCACCGTCCTTGACCTTGACAATGGAATTGAACCCGCGTTTTGTCATTCCTGGAGGGGCTGTCAGGTCGCCGTTGTCACGCTCGGTGAACTCATCCTGATTCAGGTCAATTCTTATGGTTATCGTGCTGTCTGCGCTCACTATTGGAGTCATATCAAGGACAAAACTCGCCTCCACATTCTTCCAAAGATATGACTCTGACTGGAGCGGATTCTGAGTACCGATGATATTCACTTGACTCTCTTTATAATACTTCACCTCACCGCTCTTCAAAACCGCCTTATGGCCGTTCAAAGTAGAAAGTTTAGGAGTAGAACGAAGTGTGACCACGCCATCCTCTTCGAGCAATTTCAGATCAGCATAGAAATTAGGGCCGACCGGACCAAGGTTGACAAGTCCCAGACCATTGAACGCATTGATGAGTTTGTTGATCTTGTCGGCTCCCAGCGAGATATCCACACCTGGAGACAATGTCCCATAAGAGGCACCGGAAGCCTCTTTCCCCTTTCCGAAAGTGACACCAGTTGACCGGCTCTTGCGGTCAAGCGCATCCACAATGATGACATCGATGGAAATCAGAGGAACACTTTTGTCTATTTCCCGCAAGTATCTTTCCAAAGCTTCCACTTCAGGCTGCCCTCCACTGAGCACAAAACTGTTCTGATCCGGAAACACTTTGATCTCAATGTCTTTCTTCAATTGTGTGGGGATAATCTCGACCACATCATCAATAGTCCGGTACCGCATCTGAAACAACCTGACACAAAATGACGGAGCCGGTGTGTCGTCCACTGGAAAAAACGAACCTTTGTCACGACCACGCTCACCTATCATCCAAGTACCGGATTCATTTCTTGCACATCTCAACCCATTTGATGCCGAGATGTTCTCCATCATCTGATCAACACTCATTCCAACGCCGAAACCAGACACCTTCCGTTCCGCCAACGATGGTGCGAACACGATGTTGTCTCCAGTCTCGGCCACCAATCTGCGTGTCAATGCATCCAATGTACAGCCGGAGAAATCCATACTGAAAAGTCCGGAGGAGTCACGTGCGATTGTTATCTGCGGCAATGATTCGGAAGGCTGCCACGGAGCGACTGTAATGATTCCCGATTCTACCGTCAAGTCCAGACCACAATCCTTACAGCAAAGCAGCAACACATCCTTGACAGGAACTCGCTCAAGATTACAGGTTATCTGTCCACGAATCTTGTCCAATGAAAGATTCACGTTAAGGCTGTTCTCTATCGCAATGGTTTTCAACAAATCCGCCACAGAGAAATTAGTCACAGAAAGGTCAATTGGTTCATTGTAGCGGGCATCAACGGCCGCCAGACTGTCCAGACTCACCCTGATTCTCCCCAAACGGTCACCACTTTGAGCGACCGCCACACGGCACACAAGCAAAGCTGACAGAAGGAATATTATTTGTCTTATTCTCATTGAATATCAATCAATTCATAAACGGCAAGATATCATCAAGTGAAGTCAACCCATCAGCGTACAACTCTATGGCCGAATCACGAAGAGTCTTGAGTCCACGTGATCTCAGAAGTTCGTCAACGTCTCCTCTCACCTCTTTCACCGCCTGTCCGAGTTCTCCGTCTATCGGAATCACCTCATAAACAGCCTTGCGTCCACTGTAACCAGTGTAATAGCAATGCTCACATCCAGAAGCCTCATAAGTTTTTGTGTCCAAAGACATCCCAAGCCGGTTCAGCATAACCGGATCAGAGACAGCCTCCTTTTTGCAATGAGGGCACAATGTGCGGACAAGACGCTGCGCCACACAAGCAACCAAAGTTTCAGAAAGGAGGTAGGGATGAATCCCCATATCCACAAGACGAGTAACGCACCCCCAGGCACTGTTCGTGTGAAGTGTCGAGAGCAGCAGATGTCCTGTGAGTGAACTGCGTACAGCCATCTCAGCCGTAGCCTCGTCACGGATCTCACCAAGCATAATGATGTCCGGGTCCTGGCGCAGGAAAGTCCTGAGAGCCATCGGGAAGTCGAGTCCTATCTCCTCCTTCAACTGCACTTGATTCACACCTTCCAAAGTGTACTCTACCGGATCCTCAATTGTGACGATGTTGTTGTCCCCACGGTTAAGCATTTCCAGTGTCGCATAGAGTGTGGTACTCTTGCCGGATCCGGTAGGTCCGCTAATCAGGATCATCCCGTGAGGATGAGACACAGCCGCCAGATAATCCTTGTACTGACGTTCGTCAAGTCCAAGTTCGGAAAGGGGAAGATGCCTGTCGTTCATCGTGAGGAGACGCAGCACTATTTTCTCACCGTAGATCGTTGGAAGTATGGACGTTCTGATGTCGAAACGCACGCCGTTTCCTTCGTAAATTATGCGCCCGTCCTGCGGAAGCCTCTTCTCGGAGATGTCCAGATTGGACATAATCTTGATGCGGTTGACCAAAGAAGTATAAGATGACTTTCGGATGACGTGCCGCTCCAGAAGTTTTCCATCAACACGGAAACGAACCCTGCACCGATGCTCGGATGGTTCCATATGGATGTCACTTGCCCGCATCCGGTACGCCTCCTCGATCAATGACGGAACATCCTCTATGACATCAGATGCCGTGACCTTGGATCTCGCCCCGGACTGTCTGTAATGAATCGCCAACAAACGGGACAAATCCTCAACCGGAATATACCTGACAGCTATCTCCTTTCCAAACAAAATGTCCAAGTCACGAACAGCATCGGCATAGTCTCTGCCCTCCTCGCCCAAACAGAGCAAACGCCCGCCGGCATCCACATCATACGGAAGCAACCTGTAATAAGCCGCCTCTTCCGAAGTCAGCACCTGCAAAGCCTCGGTGCGCACAGTAATGCTGTTCAGATCGAACCCTCTATCCTCCATAAACCGCTCTGAAAAGTATGAATATGACAAAACAAGCTCCGAAAACAGTAACGAGAGGAATCCCCGTCAAACCAGGCTGCATCTTTCTGAACAGTGGCCAGGACAGCAATGCAAGAATGGCGGACACTATCAAGAACCGGAGATACACCTCTACCCCGAAAGCCGGTGTCAGCGCGGCAAGGAATATGACATCCCCTACACCAAGCATCTCCATCAACAGCCGCTTCCTCATTTTTGAATATGCCAGCAAAGATCCCCCTATCACCAAAAGGACAAAAAGGTTGCACACAATGTTGATCAACGTCTCTCGCCATCCTCCCTCAATCACTCCGGCCACAATAAGGACCAGCCCGAAAGCCGACAGCCACCAGGATGAAACCGTGCGGTTCCTCGCATCCGAAACTATCATAACAGTAAGCGGGAATATGGAAAGCAACCTCAACATCGCATCAGTCCTTCACAGTCTCCTTCAGATTCTTGTCCTGATCAATCTCCCAGACATTAAAGACTCCGTCCTTGTCAAAATCGACCACGGAGACAGCCTGAGCCTTGAAGCCATTCTCACCGGCCTCCACGACCTCGATGCGATAATTGGCGTTTCCGCCATCCGTTACAAGGGCAGCCTGCTCAAACCCAAGTTCCTCCAAATCATCAGAATATCGTGAATATGTGTAGAAATAACTCTTCTCCAACGAATGCAGGAATGTAAGCTGCTGTTGGGCCTCAGTCGCCTTCGCCCTTGAGATCAGCGGCATCAGGTTAGGCATAGCCACCAGCACCAAAATCCCGATGATCACAAGGACAACCAACAACTCGGTCAATGAAAAAGCCCTCAAGGCCTTCCCTCTAAAAGTGTTCCGATTCAGAACGTTCATAATTCACACGTTTTACTTATTGCCATATTTAAAAGCCTATCTTCTCTAATAATCTTTTTGAAATGTGATCCTACGGCCAATAGTCAACCCTCTTATTATCAAAATCTCTGTGCGTGACTGTCATTCGCGTCAATATCATCTCTGGTTCGATTTTTTCTATTAGATCTTTCGACAAATAATCATTAGGTAGTAATATTTGTTCCACATCTATCACATAAATATGCATAGAGTCTTTCACCACTTTATCCCACGCCTTATCAGAATTAACAGAGCTATATGTCGATGCGCCTATTTTCTCAACCCAACTTCCATAAGATATTATCTCATCCCTTGCATTCAGATCTATTATTATACTAATATCACGAGAAGAGTGGTTATAAAAATAAAACGTGTAATCAAGATCAAACGGTCCACAAGAGATCAACAATATGACCATAGCTAATAAAAGAATAACCTTATTCATAACTTCCACATTAAAAAATAAAAATAAAAGGCCATCTAAAAAGGCTGGCATAATATACCATTGTTGTATAAAAGAACCAATCCGTATGTTGTCTTCTTGGATTACTTTTTTCCGACCAATTAGACGTGATGGCTGTTTCATTATGCCTATCAAAATAATTATAAGACATCTGATTCGACCAAACCTCATACCATTCCCTATGATGATCACTCAGACCGATCTTGCTTGAAACAAAACCAACGACACTTGGGATACCCACAAGGGATAAGTACAATGGTCCCAATACCTTACTTTGTTTCGTATGACCATATTCGTGTGCGAAAGTGCTTTCTTTTTGCGGATCCGCTTCCAGATTATAACCATTAATATATGATCCCAATGTCATTCCCCATTTTTTATTTCTATGACCATTACGATTTACTAAAGTCGCACCGTGGTAGTATTCTATGTTCGTTCGCCAAAAATTATTCCTAAAATGAGAAACAAAATTCCCTAATACCGTCTGCTTAGATTCCCACGTAAAACGTGATACATAGGAGAAGAGATTTCCTGCAATTGTCCGATGTTTATCCCAGGCAAAAAGTCCAGCATCAATTTTCGCCGCATTTGCAACCCTTTGACCAAATTCTTTCCAAGCATTATCCACCATTTTACCAGCTTTGGAGGAATCATTAAAACTCACAAAATATGGTATGATAACTCCTTTTACGATAGCTATCGGCAACCGAATCAGCGTAGTAATAATTGTTCCCAAAAACTCTCCTGTCACATCCGTATATCTCAACGGATTATTCAAGGCATAGGAGTAGCGGTTGAAGTTCTGGGTGAAATCCGGTGCTTGGACGTAAGGATCTGGGCTGAGGAAACGACCAAGGAGTGGGTCGTAGAGGCGGGCGTTCATATTGATCAGGCCGAACCACGTCAGGTGTTCGTGACCGGTGAAGCCACGACCAAGGAACAGTTCTGGTTCTTCTCCGGCGGCATAGATCTCAAGAGTCTCCGGATCACGAAGCCGTCCCCACGGATCATAACTGTACTCCGCCACAAGGGTTCCGCTCAGTGTCGCGATGTGGGTTATGTTGCCGAGGTAGTCTCGACCTATGTTGTAGGCAACCCAGTCTCCTCCATTCTCACGCTGCAACACCATCGGGGCTGAATAGGCATCCCCACCAAGGTATAAACGCTCTTTCGTAACACCAGAAGTCTGATCAAACTCGTAACGATCGCCGACATAATACCGCGTCAGCAATGGTGTAGAGCCATCCGCAACATACATCTTCACACGTTTCCCCTCCCCATCATAAGTGAAAGCCGCACTTCTTCCACCTTCTGTCAGGATGGACGGACGACTGTAACAGGTGTAAGACACATTCTGGACACGTGACGGAACCAGATTATCCGACTCCAGATAAAGTGAGGTTATCTGGTATGGCCTCGATGTCGTTCCGTACTCCATCATCCCAACACCAGCCATCGAAGTGATATTGCCGTTGTCCGCATAAGCGATGACTCTGTTCCCAATCGATGTCAAGCGATTCAAATTGTCGTAGCCGAATTGCTCCGTCTGATTGTTCAAACCGTCTGTTCGTACCAACAGATTACCTGTCAAAGGATCGAACTGGTATATGAAATCCTGAATTGTACCACACTCCATATCCCTATATGTCGGAAAACCGAAAACTGTAAAACCATACTCTCGGTTAATACTTCCTGTATGAATCTCCGTGGCCATTCCAAAGTCATTTTCAGACACGAGACTGCGCACTATGGTATCATCAGGGAGCGTGATATTTGTGTTATAACCATTGTCATAGGTATAGTTCTCGGTCGTGATCACTCCGCCCTGTGACTCATATTGCACACTCAGCAGCACCCCTTGGTCGCCATAGCAATAATTCTTCCTAAGCCACTTCCCGTCAGGTACGGTCTCACGGGATGATAACACGCGGTCAAAAGTGTCATAGGTATATTCCACGCCTGTGCCATTGGTCGATTGTTCGGAACTCAAGCGTCCATAAGTGTCATAGGAATAAGTCGTGTTGTACTCTCCGGGACGCTCAACGGACGTGGTTCTTCCATACTTGTCCTTGTAGGTAACAATAGTGCCATTCGGATTCGTATGGGTCTGTACAGAAGAACCATCACTATTCCACACACAAGAATCGATCTGGATTCCGGCACTCGGATCTTCTATCTTAGTGCGACGGCCATAACTATCGTATGAAAAAGATGTCACCACGTTACCGGGAGCCGTGACCGATGACGGTTGACCATCATTGCGCAATGTGTAAATTATGGTTCCACCTGCGTCAGAGACACTGATTACATTGCCGCTCGCATCAGTGGTTCGTGTCGATGTGATTCCATCTTTTACGGTGGTCACGCTAACGCCATTGTATGTCCAGGAAGAATTTTTCCCGGAAGCCTCGGCCAAACTGAGCGGACGACCATACTCATCATAAGAATATGTGTTCCAATAAGCAGCCTGAACATCACGGAATGGAAGCGAGATCCGGCTCACTCGCCCATTGGAATCATATTCTTTGTCCACATACTGCCATTGACCGTCAAAGCGTTTGATTCCACCACGCAGATCCCTGCCAAGAGCATCGTAATACGTGACACATTCAGGCTTATTTGTCTCTGTCTTGGTAACAGCATACAAGCCGCGGCCTCCCCAAACAACATTTATCTGTGCCTCCGAGCCATCCGGGTTTGTTGTTTTGACCAAATTCCCAAGACCGTCATAAGTGAACGATGTGACCCGACCGCGATAGTCCGTCTCCGTTCCAGGATTGCCGAATTTGTCATACTCGTCATAAGTGGTAGTATGACCCAAAGCATCTGTTTTCGACAAAAGATAACGCCCGTCATCATCATAGACATAGGTGTCTCCCAAGAATTCATCCGCACCATAAGGAGCGGTTTTCTCCGAGGTTACGTTACCGTGGCTATCGTACTGCCAATGCGTCTCTGACACAAGATTAGTCGCATCATAATGTTTGAAAGCGAATAAAATTAATGAGTCCCTTGGTATAACAGGACCAAGATCCCCCTGTGAAAAGCCAAATTCTCCCACATACTTCTTGTTTGTCAATGGTCTGAAAAGGTCATCATAAGTAGTAACTGAACGCTCTTTCCAAGCCAACGAAGTTTTCCCCTCATCTCTCTTGGCCACACTTTCCTCCGTCACAATTCCAAGAACATATTTGGATGAGACCACATTATGCTGGTAGGTACGAGAAACCGTCTCCGTTTGAGAATCCCCCGAGCCAATCCTGCGGCTGGTCTGCACGGATTTCGGATAGTCATAACTATCATAAGTATAGTTGACCGTTGTCTCAATTCCTGTCAAGACATCTGTCGAAATGCTCTTTGTCAAACGTGGATTCAGTTTACCATAGGTTGTGCTATTGTCATCGTAAGTGTTTATTGTTGTGGAATATGGAGCATTCCACACAGATCTGTGGCGAGCCTCGACTTTTATGGCCACACCTCGTTTTTCCGGGTCAAGTACCTGATCAACAATATCAACGACACTGCCTGTATAGTCATAGGATCTTATCTTGGAGAAGCCACAGAAGCCAAGCCCTTTATTATGAACCACGCCATTATAATAACTGTAATATTTGCTGAGATAGCGGGTTGATGGGTTGTCTTCAGACTGACACGCTTCCTCACGGGAAAGAACATAAATAGGCAACGTCCGTTGCGCATAGCCGTCCGAATTAGAAACCGAAACAGAATTATCCGTCCAATACAGGCTGTTCTCTGGAAGGTATGTGTATGTGTTGTATAGCGTCCTGCCAAAACTGTCCACGAATTTTGTCAGATGGTGCTCCTTTGGTGAAAGTGACGTGTATGAATATTCATACGCATAAAACCCGTCCACCTTGATAAAACTGCTCATTCCCGTATAATCCACGACATTAGCAGGTATGATGCCTTTGGTGTTTTCTATTGACGACGGAGACCTCTGACAACTTCCAAATGAACTCTCGTGCAAGTTCATATAAGTATCTATCGTTGTCCCGCTAATCTTGACAAGATCCGCCCACCCGTCTTGATTGACATCGATAAACATAAGAACATCATCAGCAGCCCTCGATGCAATGCTCAATAAAGAGATCTTGAATTCCGTACCTGTAAAAGAATAACAATACCACATATTGTTTTCACCAGCAAAAGGCGCCCATAAAATATCAATATAGCCATCACCATTGATGTCAGTAATATAATGTGGGCAAACTGTGGATGACAGGACGGTTGAATTGACCTCACTATATGTATTCTCCTTACTGAAATAATTTGTTGCCTGAAGCCGATAGACATCCAGGCCAGAATCAGTCGCATAGCACAATTCCGTTCTCGTGTCATTATCAATGTCGCAGGTGATAAGGCATCCCGCCTTGTCTATCGGGAAAGCGAACAACTCCTCTTCGGACAACTTGCATTTTCGTGAGATGTCAATCAATGCCGCATAAGACACTTGATCGTAAGTTCTCGTACTGTTGTAGTTCTTATCAAAAGCAACTGTGAGAAGTTGTATTTTCCCGTTACCGGAGAAATCGCCCCAATAATAAGACCTCCTGGCCGGGCTTGTGAAATACTTGTTAGAATGCACTCCATTGACCAGCGCTGTGAACGAATAGTCCTCAACCGGAATTCCGGAACTATTGCATTTATAGACTGTTATCAGCAATCTCGTACTTGTGTTGACCGTACCGTCAAAATTGACCTTGACTATCTCATCTATTCCATCACCATTCACATCAACGGCCTCGATTGTCTGAAATCCTTCGCCTGTAATTATGCTATCATCAACATCATTAATGTCAGAGAGACTCGGAGCGAACAAGATCTTCTGATCCTTGGGATACAGACTGCCGAACTCATAATAGTTATGTCCGAACAAAGGCTTACGATGATCCGTGACTTCGTATTCGGGGAAACTCGGATAAATCAACAGACCGTCATTGAAACTGTTCGCGACAAACTTTCCCCTCCTATAGTAAAGATCCACATCCTCTTGCGTGAACGCGCTTGACAGAAACAGAGGGTCGTCCTTTTTGTACAGATAATCAGTCCCTTCTGAACCGACCTCCTCGTCACCATAAGTAAACTCCAAAGGACGCAAGGAATCTGTCCCGGATGTATATTCAACTTTTGTGAGAAGGAACACATTATCTTTCTCTTCGTAGGAAAGAGAATAATCCCCAATCTGGTTGCCTTCATTTTTGGAAATGACTTTCGTTAGCCGATGATATTTACAAACCGATTTTCCGGCATAGTACGTACCAAGGCGGTACCTGTAAACATAACTAAATGTTATTTCACCTTTACACCGTCCAGAATCATCGAAACCATAGCGTATTGAAGAGATTCTATGATTGCCGTCAACCAAGTCCAAATAATAGTCAAATTCGATCTTGTTGCCATCAAGATCACGAGATTCGACGACAGGATAGGATGGCAAATTGAAAGCCTTGTCGGATTCCACACCATACACAACCGTAAGGCCATTAGGGTACAACGCCGTAAACCTCATCACATATCCCTGCGAATTCTTTTCCGGAGCCACCAGAATATGCCCGGACGCCGTCTCTAATGGGTAAGCGGCTGATGTGGCGGAATTAGAGTTCCGGACAAGCGGTACACCATCAAGAGCAAACGCCGCATCTTTATCCTTCACACTTGCCCCTTTCGCCACACCGTGATAATAAACATTCTTATTGATCAAGCTGATGGTTGACAATCCTTGAATATCCCATCCATAACCGACCCAACCTTCGCCAGCCTGACTGTTGTACCCAAGGGCTATAGACGGAGTCAATTTGAATCCGGCTGCTGTCACAATAGGAATTTGGTAAGTTCTTGCACCTGTTGGCGAGACACCAGCTTCCATCGGAATCTCTCCGACAGCATAATCAGAATAATTCGCCTGAACCGAGGCTCGCCTCGGCGATTTTCTCACCGAGACAATCGCATCTTGAGAAGCCCGGAACGTGTCGAAACGCTGATTCTTCTCCTCTTCAGAAAAGACAAGAGATCGTCTTTGTGCTGGGTTCGGGTGATGCAGCGTCCCAAAATCAAACGGTTTGACACTGTACTTGACGACAACGTCACCGTTACCAAGATCAACTACAGTACTGTCAATCCGAGTTTTAACAGACTGTGCAGTTCCGGCCGCCTCAACTGCGCCCAAAAGGAACAGAACTGAACAAGTCCCGATTATCGCATTATAAAAGTGCCTCATTTCCAATCCCATTGCGTTTGTAGGAACCAATCCAAGAAAGACTCATCCAGTCATATTTCCCTATGCCGCGAACATACTCATTCTTTGGACATTTATTCTCCAGAAAACCGAAGTGCCACATAAGTGATGTATTTTCCGCCATATCACCGCTGCCTGTACGACTTATTCCAGCTTTTTCATCAACATCACCGGACGCAAGAGAAGCGATATTATCGGGAACTTTAGAGACTGCCAGAGAGCTGTTTAACTGGCCACTGGCATCAATGGGCATCACTGATGACACTGATGCGACATCAGTCACTTCCACAGTAGTTCTTGAGGTTCGGTTCCCCGCTGAATCGTAAGAATATACTATGGCGGTCTGACCATTAGCTGACAGACACATAAAGGATAGCAACAAAAAGGCTACAATTATAATTCTTCTATACATAAAACACGTATCTAAAATTTATTTCCACAGTCTTAATTCAATGGAACGACATTAATTATTGGCACCAAATCACAAGAAACGGAATCGATTACCGAAAAGGTCGGTTCGGATGATTCCGAAGATGTCTCCACTTTGATGATATACGATTGGCCTTGCTCTGCATCAAATGTGATCGCGTAATGAAGATGTGGACTATTGGCAGCCGCTGCCGCACCTGCAATCGCTCCGCCTATTGCACCGAACATCGCACCTGCAACCACAAGGCCAGTGGAATTGTCTTTCCACTGCTGGTGATGCTCCACCTCAATTGTCCGTCGGCCAGAAAGCACCTTACACTTCGACGGGAACCCCTTGAAGTTGTTTCCCACTACCTTGTCATCAACCTTGCAGAGATACGCTATCTCCCAACTACTCTTCTTGCCGACCGTCACGTTGTGTTTCTGAGAACTGATTATCGCGACATTCTCCTCCGAGCGGCCATAATAACCTTTTGTGCTGGCGCACGAACTCAATACTATTGCCAATAATGGCAATATAATAACCAACAATTTGTCTATACTTATTTTCATACACATAAAGAACAGCAATAAAGATATCACACTAATTTTTCTGATACATAACTCATAATTACAATCATACCTATTCTTTTCTATGGGTTTCCTGATCTATTATAAACCGGATAATTATAATCTGGATAAAGGAATTTATTCTTATGTCTTCTATCCGCATTATATATTGAATCTATCCTTATTCGTTCTTTTTCCAAATCTTGAAGGCAAGATGGCAATGGCGTTAAAATTATCCTAACATAACTTGGTGTTATACCATAATTTTTATGGTACTTCATCCTATCAGCCAATATTCGCGCACAAAAACGCTCCCCGACAACGACATCTCTAAAAACCTTCTTTTTGACACGAATTGAGTTACGATAATACTTCCCTTCAAACTCAATATCATAATCCAAGGTTCCGGACCATTTTCGTGTCACGACAGCCACGGCATCTTGGCCATAGTGCTTGATTCGATATGAATTATAACCGTCCCAACAATAATAAACGATACTCCATATCAACACTATCGGGATTAAAACATAGTAGACTATGTTAAATATAACACTTCTCATAATTTTGGAACATAGTATGTTGATTGATTAGGAATCATAGGAGCACAGGGATCAATATTAATTGTACATCTTCCAGTCTCCAAACCAATACAAATTGAAGGTTGTAATGAGACATACTGATTTGCATAGTTATGGCCAAATGGCCATATGATGTTACCCCCTGAAGCCTCTAGATTAGAAGCCACACTCCCTGCTGATTCACCTAAAGCTTCTGCCATATCACTGCTATTTGTAGGCGAATAGCCCTTTTTTAATTGTTTTTGGTAAATATGCTCCGTAATTACACCATTGGCAACACCCATAATACCACCTAAACCCAGTCCAAATAACGTACTCTTTCCAACTTGTTCCCAATCCCAATTATTACTAAAACCTTTTTCAACGAACTGATTTCCCAAACCATTTGTAACTCCTGCAACTAAACCCGTACCCATACCCTCAATAGAATTTCCCAAAATATTTCTAACTGCATTCTTACGAATATTTAATTTATCTAATATTTTAGCAACCGATCCACTATTAATTTTAGCATTAAATCCAGCAGTAAGAGAACTTGTAATGCCGCCACTTAAAGCAGAACGACCGATTATTTTCCAATCTAATTCGCCCCAATTATAATTTCCATTGCCGGAATCACCAAACTGTTTTACGGCATTATTTACAGCAGAATTTGCAGCTCCGGCAACTAAAGCCACACATGCCTGAACCCCAGCACTTGCTCCTCCCGTCACTAATGTCAATGCTCCAGCTCCACCTCCAACTAAAGCAACCGCAAGTCCTTCTGTAAAACAATCAATATTATCCCAATTAAAAGCCACATTTATAGCGGCTCCAATTCCTATTGAGACAAGTAATGCAGACAATACGAATTCACCATCATCATCCGTATATTTAAGTGGATTATTCAATGCATAGGAGTAGCGGTTGAAGTTCTGAGTGAAATCCGGAGCTTGAACGTAAGGATCAGGGCTGAGGAAACGGCCGAGGAGAGGATCGTAGAGACGAGCGTTCATATTGATCAATCCGAACCAGGTCAAGTGCTCGTGACCGGTGAAGCCACGACCAAGGAACAATTCCGGTTCTTCTCCGGCAGCATAGACCTCAAGAGTCTCCGGATTACGAAGTCTACCCCACGGGTCATAGCTGTACTCGGCAACAGGTGTCCCGTCCAGTGTCGTGATGTGGGTTATGTTGCCAAGGTAGTCGCGACCAATGTTGTAGAGATTCCACTCACGGTCATATTCACGTTGCAGCACCATCGGGGCAGAATAAGCGTCACCACCGAGGTAAAGACGTTCCTTCTCCCCATCCGGTCCCTGATCATACTCATAGCGTCCACCGATATAATACCGAGTCAGCAAATGATCGAAGTCCTTAGTAACGTACATCTTCACACGGTCGCCATTCCCGTTATAAGTGAATGCCGCGCTCCTTCCTCCCTCTGTCAAGATAGACGGACGGCTGTAGCAAGTGTATGACACATCCTGTACCCTCGATGGAACCTGATCACTATATTCAGGGTACAAAGCCGTGATTTGATAAGGCTTGTCAGAGGCATCATATTCCATAGACCCTACATAGCCTATTGACGTGATGTTTCCGTTGTCGGAATACGCGATCTGGCGCCTGTCCATAGAAGTCAAGCGGTTCAGATTGTCATAGCCAAACCGTTCGGTGTTGTTGTTCAAAACATCACGGCGCATCAACAAATTTCCTGTCACCAGATCGAACTGATAACTGAAATTCTGAATGTCACCATCACCCATCCTTCTGTAAGTCGGAAGACCGAATGCCGTAAAACCATACTCTCGACGGATGCCGCCGGAAATGATCTCCGTGGTCATTCCAAGATCATTCTCGCTCGTCATTTTCCAAACAATCGTCCCATCAGAGAGAGTTATGCCGATGTTATGTCCATTGGCATAAATGAAGTTCTCTGTCGCTATCAGGTCACCACAAGCAACATATTGAATACTTGCCAGCTTACCAAGGTCATCATAGTTGAAAATCTTCCTGAGGCTTTTGTCATCAGGAACTACCTCTACAGTGCTATATATTCGATCAAAATCATCATAAACATACCAAAAACTGGTCCCATTCGTTGATTGTTCAGCACTTAGCAAATCACATTCATCATAGGTATATGTTGTATTATACTCACCTGGACGCTCTATAGATGTGATTCTGCCATACTTGTCTTTGTAGGTAACAACAGTACCATTAGGATTCGTGTGAGTCTGCACAGAAGAGCCATCACTGTTCCACACATAGGAATCGGTTTGAGTTCCTGCGCTCGGATCAACCATCTTGACGCGACGACCATAATCATCATAAGTGAACGTGGTCTTCACATTTCCAGGTGCCGTGACAACTGACGGCTGCCCATCATTGCGGAAAGCATAAGTGATCGTACCTCCCGCATCAGTGACACTTATTACATTTCCATTGGCATCAGTGGTGCTTGTCGAAGTTATACCATCTTTCACAGTGGTCACACTCGTACCATCATAAGACCAGGAAGACACTTTCCCTGAAGCTTCTGTGATGGATGTCTGGCGATTATAGTCATCGTACGAATATGTGTTCCAATAAGATGCCGACTCTCCCCTATAAGGAAGTGACACCCTTGACAAACGACCTCGACTGTCGTACTCTTTGTCAACCCACTGCCATTGACCGTCAAAACGCTCGACACCACTTTTGATCTCACGGCCAAGATCATCATAATGAGTGATTGTCATCGGTTTTCCTGTGGATATGCTTGTCACTGTGTACAACCCGATACCACCCCAAGAAACTGTTGTCTGTTCATTCGAGTTATCCGGATAAACCGTGGAAATCAGATTCCCCCAAAAATCATAAGAATATGTCGTTTTCCTGTGACGATAATCTTTAGAGACCGTCGGTTTGCCAAACTTGTTGTAACCGCTGAATGTTGTAGTGTGCCCCAAAGCGTCTGTCTTTGTCAACAAGTAACGTCCATCGCCATCATAGGTGTAAGTGTTACCTGTAAATTCCGTGGCATCATAAGGAGCAGTCTTCTCCGAAATAACGTTTCCTCGTTCATCATACTGCCAGCGCTTTTCTGAAACCAAGTTTGTGGCATCATTAAAGGTAACATCAATTTCAATTTTCTGTGACGCTATACCAATAGCATCGGAGTTTAAAGTAACAGTATCCAATATTGGTTCCAAAGGCCGAGAAGGACGTTGAAGTCCCCAGTAACCAACATAGTTCTTTTGGGTTAAAAGACGATAGGATCCATCATACGTATTAACTGATTTTTCTTTCCAAGAAAGCTGTCGTCCATCACTCGCCTTAATGATTGATTCCTCCGTCACAACACCAAGTACATACTTGGATGCGGAAATACTGTTCTCGTATGTTCGAAGCAGTTTTTCAGTCTGAGCCGCCCCGCTACCGATACTGCGACTGGTAAGGATTGTCGTTGGCAGATCATAGTCGCCATAGGTGTAGGTAGTAGTTACCTCTATCCCTGTCAGCGAGTTACTCTCAACGCTATTTGTCAAACGTGGATTCAACTTCCCGTATGTCGAACTATTGTCATCATAGGTATTTACCACAGTTGAATAAGGTGCACCATTGTAGCTTCTGGCAATTGATATTTCTGACACAACGCCTAACCTCTCAGGATCAAGAACTTTTGTTGTATATGTTCCCGAGACATAATCTATTGCACGGATCTTTCCGAAACCGCAGAACCCAAGTCCTTTGTTATGAGAAACAGCGTCCCAATAGGTATAATAATTATTCTCCAATAACTTATTATTGAAAGAAGTCCGGCCTCCGACCAAAACCGTAAGAGGAACGTGGCTTCTCATAAACCCGTCTGCCGTTGAATACGAACGGTTAAGGTCCGCCAAATAGGAACCATCGCTATCCGTTATCTTCCCATAAGTATTTGTGCTGATATGTCCGAAACTATCGGTCATTTGAACCAATTTCCTATTATCGGAATGATTCACATCAAAGTTATAAAGGCTGATAAAAGCTCCGGACGCGACAATCACATCGCCGTGTGTCCCAAATATGGAGATATCGCCAGGAATAAGATCTGATGTCTCATCCAAGGTAATTCCGGAATAAGAAACCTGTCTTTTATAAGTACCGTTTATGTTAGGGACGAGA
The DNA here is from genome assembly GCA_963596515.1 of bacterium. Lineage (GTDB taxonomy): Bacteria > Bacteroidota > Bacteroidia > Bacteroidales > UBA932 > Cryptobacteroides. Next base: position 5,229 of record CAVBMN010000001.1, on the reverse strand, counting down.
AAAAGAACCGAGTCTCTGCGCAGATGGAGCATATCAGGAAGTCCATCCTTATCCGCATCAAGAAAAATGATGGTGTCATCTTCTTCCCTTTCAAAAAGGGATATTGTCTGTGTGTAGAACCCATTACCATCGAACCTTGCGATATTCCAAGTATTTGAATTTATATCAAAGCTCTCACCCTTGACTTTAAATGCCGGAGCAGCAGCGATATCCAGATAGCCATCATCATTTGTGTCAAGGAGATACAAGTTTGCCGGAATGGATGCCGGAGCTCCATTATCATTATAAATCGGCTCCATATAAAGAGCATATTTTGAGATGCCGGAATATGAGGTGCGCAAAGAAAACGTGTTCCCGGTCATCGCCGACAGGCTGTACACATCCATACCCTCGTCAGTAATATGACACAAATCCGCCTGCCCGTCATTCTCGAAATCAGCGGCAAGCACGAGATTAATCTCCTCATCACTCATCGAAAAAAGAGTGCTCTCACTGACCTTTCTCTTCGCATTCAGATCCACCAAAGCAAACTTAGATGCATCTCTTGACATAATCAAGAGCATCGACTTACCGTCACCACGGAAATTGCCAAACTTGTAGAAACACTTCGCCGGATTATTATAGTAAGTGTTGGATGTTCCGTCATTAATAGAAATGGTGAAGTTTTGACTTGACATAGCACCATTCCTGTCAAACGAATATGTGGTTATCTTGAAATCAGTGACTCCCTTCGTTGTGCAGCCGCTATTAACTTTCACCAACTCATCTGTTCCATCACCATTCACATCAACAGCCTCAATCAACTGGAAACCTTCTTCCGCCAGAATGACTTTCTGGGCAGAAGAGTAATAGCCGCTTATATTACAGAGAATCTCTTGCTCTTTGGAATACTTACTTCCGTACTTGTAAGAGCGATGCAATTCGTACCACTTCTTTGTATAGCCAATTTGTGCATACGTATCAAAAGATGGAAGAATGACAACTCCATCATTTTGGCTTCCAGGAATAAGTTTCCCCCTTTTATAAATAAGTGAGCAATCGTCTGATTTTGTAAAATATTTGACAAAGACACTCTCATCAACCTTTTGAAAAGTGTGGGTAACATCTGTCTCTTCTTTGGAATCGATGCCATAAGAGAAGGAAAGAGGAGGAAGATTTTTCGATGATGTGGAGCATTCAACTTTCCTCAATAATGACACATCATCCTTAGCCTCGTGTGTAAGGGTATATTTGTAAACTTCATTCTCGCCATCATTGCAAATGATAGTCTTGAGAATTTTATATGGGAAAGACACCGAAAAACCAGAAGATGAATACAGGTATGGAGTCCCATCTGGTCGGAATTCCCAAGAGAAAACTATTGACGCACCTTTGCCATAATCAATCTCGTTTATGTAATAGAAACCTTCTATGTAACTATAAGAAAAAGAGATTGTGTTTCCTTCGATATCCGTAAGCTCTGTAAGAGGATACGTGTTCTTTGCCTTAGTATTATCCGAATATCCGAATGTTCCCGTCATTCCATTCGGATATAGAACTGTAAAATAAGCCGCCGCGCCTGATGAGGTTAGGTGTTTCTGTATTTGAATATTTCCACTTTTTGTCGCATAAGAGTATCCGGACAGCCCTAATGCAGACCTCACAATAGGAACTCCATCCAATGAATATTCGGCATCGGAGGAATTATATACGCTTCCTCTATAACACCCATCGTAATAATAATTCTTATTTCTGACATCAATGGAAGAAAGGCCGGAAAGGCCCCAGCCAAAACCAGCGATGTTGTTGCCTGATTGGCTGTTATAAACAAGAGACAATCCTGGCACTAATTTCCATCCGGAAACAACAGAGATCGGAATACTATAAAGACGCGCTCCCGTGGGACTGACAGAAGCCTGAATCGGAATAGAACCAACTGAATAACCAGAAAGATCCTGACTTGAGACGCCCCGTGCCGGAGCCATCCGTCGGGATGCAAGGCCCGACAGTTTTTGCTCAACATCTGCTTCAGATGTCAGGTATTGCCTTTTTGTCAACGAAGATGTTTGGGTTGCCGAGATTTCCGCAGGTCTTGCCTGAAAGGTATATGTTACCGTGCGGCTTCCATCAGGATCTTCTACAACAAGGCTGTCACACAATGGTTGGTTAGCGCTCAATCCTTGACCTCTTGACTCTCCATAGCCAAGAGTCAAGAATAAGGCGAATGTTGCTATGATTCTGTAAAATCTCATCGTCATTACAATTCAAATTCTCCGTAATAATTCACGCCGTTTGAAAGAGTGACCAAGATTAGATAGCACCCACTTCCGTAAACAGGCAGCGAAAGAGAGGATGCGGAGATTTGATCATAGTATGAAGCGTAGTCGCCGGTTGTAAAGTTCTTAACTTCGATCTCTGCAAGAACCGTTTTGTTGGCTGAAAGAAAGATTGTATTGATGTCGTCTATCACATAACAAGACAACTCCAAAGGATCACGTTCGGGGATTCTTTTAGTAAATGAAGAATCCCGAGTCTCCTTATGCATTGTGACCGGCATAATTGATTTACTTCCTACTGGTGATTCCTTGGCATAAGTAGAAAATACGGCAACACTCACTAAAATCAAGAGAACAAGAGGATAAACTTTTTTCATAAACCTTGTAAAAATCGTTGGGGCAAATGTATACAAAAGATCCTCTAAAAACTCAAATACTGGCATTTTTGGCGTTACAGATTTTCGCAAATTAGGGACATCGAGAGCTCTATTTTCAACGTTTTACAAATAGATAAAAACTATCGTCAATGACAATGTATTCATAAGTTATTGATTATCAATCCCCCCTAAAACAATTCAACCTGTAACGAAATTATGTGAACAATCTGTACAGATTCTCGTTAGGGCCGGAGTAGCCGTTCAATTTTTCACGAAGGCGATGCTTCTTCACTCTGACATTCTCCTTGGAAATGTCCATCAAGAATGAAATTGTCGAGGTGTCAAAGCCTACTATCAGGTAACAGATAAAGCGAATGTCATCATCTTTCAACTTTGGGAAATCGGATCTAATCTTGGAAACGATGTCATCAAGGTCAGCGTTTATCCTTGCCTCAAACTTTTTCTGGCCTTCCGATCCACTGGCGATTTCCTCAAACAAGGCTTGGGTTGAGGAAATGACATCGTGATAGGCATTCTCCTTTATTGATTCAAGTCGATGCGATGATGCGGCATCATAATACTTTCCTATCTCGCTGAACCGCTTTTGATAAAGGGTAACGTACATATCACGCAATTCTTTGATCTTGTCCCGTTCACGTTCATTGAGTGATTTCAAATCAAAAATATCCTTGTCACTTTCTTCTTTCTCCTCCTTAGCCCTGTTCCTTACCGTTTCCAAAAGCCTCTCGGATTCTTCCACAGCTTGAGCCAATCTGTCTTTTTCACGGATCAACGCGATTTTCCTTTTCATAAAGACAATGTAGAGCAAACCTACCATCATTAGACCCACTATGAGAATTATGACGCTTCTCTGATTGGCTATGGTTGATTTCTGTTCCGAGACTTCAGCGTTCAGACGATAGTAGTCACTTTGTGCCTTGAACACTGACTGAGCCAACTGTTTCTTTACAACGTCATTCTGGTGGGACAGCATACTTTTCAGCAAAGTCAAGGCTTCTTCATACTGTCCTTTATACTCCGCTATTCGGTATCTAATCTCCATCGTCTTTCCAGTCTCTTCACGATTGGATAATTGCGAAAGAATATTCTCCGCATCTGATTCCTTTCCTGCCAAAAGGAGAAGATATGCGTATTCATAATACGATGTCAATATCAGACTACCGCGATGTTCCGCGACATATTCAAGCAATTCAATGTCTCTCTCAACATCTTGTTTCTCTTGATACAAATCATTGCTGACCAAATCCTCCATAGCGCAGAGGGCAAGCCGTGATGTTGAGTCCTTCCCAGAATAAACAAGTGAATATAAGCTGTCGGCCACATCAAACCGCTCGTTGTTATGATATGCCTGAGCCACTTTGTACAGCGACAAATCAAGATCCTTATCCCCTATTTTCTCAAAGCATTCATAGGCCAGAATGGTGTTTCTCAACTCTTCCTCATCATTGAAAGACGCATTGTAAGCGTCAGCGGAGGCCGCATAAATCAAACCTCTGTGGTAATAGTCATCTTCACTCGATTCCCGCAAAGCTCGTGAATAGAAAATAACTGCATTCGGGTAATCCTTTCTGTTAGCGTAAATTCGGCCCAAATAATAATAGGACAGCATCTTATCCTGCGGAGAACCTGATCTCTCGTAATATGCAACTGTCGGTTCCAGAATAGACAAGGCCGTCGTGTCAATGTAGTTCTTGTCCAACGCCATTGCAAACAGCACAGAATAGCGGGCACGAAGTGACTTGGTGTTCAGCGTCAGTGAATCCACGCTTCTCAGAACCTGCAGGGCACTGTCCGGCCGCTCCTGAATGTAAGATTCCACATCTTGAAGCAAAGCCTTGGCCTGTCTGTTGTCGCAGGAGGCAAAGAGAAAGGAAATCAATAGGAATAATATGGTAATGAGTCTATTCATTTGTCAGCCGTTACAAATTGCGATTTTTTGGGGAGGTCAATTTGTCATCGTAAATATATAAAGGTTATCGCAATAATCAAAATATTCAAGTTTTCGATTATCGCGATGAGCACTGAAATAGCCGGGCAACGAAGACCGAGATATTCAATATGTGGTGGCGTATTCTTTCTTACAAAACACCTTCAGCCGCACTGCCACCGCAACCCACTCAGGTGGCATATCGGCTGAAAAACTGTTGCCTTAAGCATTGACTTTTTCAGCCATAGCGTGCCCTCACTCACTTCTGTGGCACAGTAACGTGAAAGCGTTCTGTAATCGAGGAAGATTTTCGTCGCCGCCTATACGGAGTCTAAGCGGCAATATTCACAACCATTTTGGAACCCACCCATAAAACGCCCGTGGCACCCAAAATGATAATTATCAAGAAAATGTTCAATCACCTGGTGTTCAAAACAGCACCGGATGATTAGTATTATTCCTCATCTTCAGCCTATTAAGCGCCACGCACAATCCCGTCAGAACTGGAAGTAGATGAACGACTGGAGGTCGGCGGTGATGAACTGACAGATGATGAAGACGGCGAGGACGCAGGCGAGGACCATCAGAGGGAGCGGCATCGAGGCGAACCAGATGCGGTAGCGGCGCTTGAAGTTCTCGGGGAGCCAAT